>CANGCW010000049.1 GCA_947452525.1 Actinomycetota bacterium | reverse complement strand
CGCTGGTTACATCTCATTCTGGTTTGTTCAGATCGGGTTTAACACTCTCTTCTTAGGAATGTTTATCGCAGGCGCTGAAGGACAACCTCGTCGCGTCGCCGACTATGCACACCAGTTCGCAACCTCAAACATGATCTCAACAGCTGGCGCTTACAGCGTTGGCATCGGAATGATCATTCTGCTCTGGGCGGTTATTCACTCATGGCGCCACGGCAAGATTGCTCCGATGAATCCTTGGGGTTCCAAGACTCTTGAATGGACGGTTCCATATCCTGTTCCACTTGAGAACTTTGATGAGCTTCCAGTTGTCACATCAGATCCATATGGATACGGAAAGGGTAAGTAGAGATGACACATACTGAATTCCATATCCATCACGATGCACCAGAGATTGTCGGTCGTCGCGAACGTCTAGGTGTTCGTCTTCTGATTGTTGCCGATGGAGCATTCCTCTTCGGAATGATCTTCTCCTACTTCTATCTACGCAATCTCAATACTAATAACGGCTGGTTGCCTGAAGGTGCAAAACACTTCTCTGCTGCATCTGGTTGGGTTGTTGCAGCGCCGCTTATTGTTGCTGCCCTCTCCCATCGCCTCGGTCTGATGCGTCGTGATCTTGCACGTGCAACAACGATTCTTACCCTCTTGGCACTTCTCGTTGGCCTCTACCTTCAATGGCACCAGATGGCACATATGCCATTTATCGTCCATGATGAAGGAGGAGGGGCATCCTTTACTGGCGGATATGCATCGAGCTGGATCCTCCTCGCAGGTGCGAACCTCTTCCACTTCATCTTGGGTGGCTTTATCGCCCTTGGTCTGGTGCTCAGACACGGAAGAACCCACGTCGATCCCACGCTTGAACTCTGGCGTGGCCGTACAGCAGGCTCATGGTTCACATGGATTGCCATCGCAGGAATAGCCTCCGCACTGGTGACATCCGTCGTTTGATGGGGTAGGCTTAAGGTAATTCAGCGGAAAGCTCCGACTCCCTCAAAAGGGTCGGAGCTTTTTTATTTCCTTACTTAATTTCGATATCAGAGATTGTCGATAACGCAGCGAGCGCAGCAGATACACCCCATGATGGCTCCTCCGGCTTTGCCAAATTCTTTAAACCATCTTCACTGAGAAACTTCTTCATCGCTGATGGAATCTTTCCATCGACAGTCTTTGGTGAACCAAGATCAAGCCAAACCCACTTCGATTGAGGCGATAGCGCCAAGATGAGATCTGCATGGACCATGTCGTAAGCGTTAACCTTCCCGGTCTGCCAATCTTTCGGCAAGCCCTTCAACTCAGCTGCAGAGAATTTCTCCTTTGTAGCTGGAGCGCCGAAGTACTTCCAGAGCGCCGCGATATTTGCGGAGGTGCCTGTAGCTAACTTCCAATTCGTTGAGCCATAAAGCTTCTGATATGCCGCAAGCCGGGAAGGCGTATCGCGCACCGGATCCACAGTTATCTCAAGAACCACAACCTTGGTTGAGGCCTTAGCGTTATCGATGCGATCGGCAATCCGTTGCATATTAGCTGTTGTCATAGGACAGATCTCTTGGCATGAGGTGAGGAAGTTGGCGATAAGAACGGTCTTACCCTTCAGTGAGCCCAGAGTGAACTTCGTGCCATCTGCGCTCTGCAGCGGTAGGTTCAGAATCTTGGATGGAATGGAGAGGTTGAGAAATGTGCCACCTATAGGCGCTGCCTGCGCCTGGCCAGTTGGAATCTTCGGCATTGTTCCGTGGCTATGCGCATACGCTGTGGGGGTCACCAGCAATGCGGTAAAAGTTGCGGCAATAACAAGGGTTCTCTTACTCATAGCGCCATTATCCAAGATAGACTCAGCCTTACAACAGATTTACAACGCTAACTAGGGAAAGGTTGGATCATCATGGCCAACAAAGAACAAAAAGGAAATGCAAATACTAAGAAGGAAGCAAAGCTCTCCTTGAAGGAGAAGCGCGCTCAGAAGCAAGAGAAGAAGGCCTCTAAGAATTCTTAAGCGCGCCCGCATTGCGGTAGCGCTTACATTTGTCTCTAATGGCTTCGGCTTTGGAGCCTTTGTTGCACGGTTGCCTGATTTCAAGGCGCATCTTCACCTTTCGAATGCAGTTTTGGGCAACGCCCTCTTCTTCCAATCAGCAGGAGTCCTGGCCGCTCTTATCTTTGCGGGCAGGCTCTCTGCGAAACATGGCAGTTCAGCCATCTCAATCTGGTCCTCATTCGCCATCGCTGGGGCAATGCCACTTGTTGGCCTCCAACCCAATCTCGCCTTCTTCTGCCTAGCGCTCTTCGCCTTTGGCTTTGCACAGGTGACGCAAGATGTCGCGATGAACGCACATGCCGTCACCGTCGAGGATCTCGCTAAGAAACGGTATATGGGCGGTTTCCACGCAATGTGGTCACTCGGTGCACTCCTCGGTGGCGCCTTTGGTGGCGCCCTCGCCCAATTCAAGGTGAGCACATTCGTTCAGAGCCTCGCGATGGCAGTGATTGTGCTGACGGTTAGCTATCTCTTACGCCCGCTCTGGTTATCGGCCGATACGGATAAGCACGAAGTTGAGAAGGGCAAGAGAGTAAAGAAGCCAGGAGTCTTCTGGGCGCTCGGCGCGATTGGCCTCTTCGCCTCCTTCGGCGAAGGAGCTGCCTCTGATTGGGGTGGGGTGCTCGCTCGAAATACTTATCACGCCGCGCCATTCCTGGCGGCGCTTCCCTACATAGTATTTCTCTCCACCATGGTGATTGGTCGCTTCTCTGGTGATTACCTCGCCGATCGCTTTGGCGCTGCACGTATTCTTCTCTTCGGAGGAGTGATCGGTGGCGGCGGTTTTATTGGTGGCCTTCTCATTGGCAATATTTACTCACTCATTGGCGCCTGGTTCCTACTTGGCCTCGGCGTCTCAACGGTAATTCCACTTGTCTATTCAGCTGCAGGAAGTATTGCTATTAAACGCTTTTCCGGAACTATCGCACCGTCAAGTGCAGTGGCGATGGTCTCTGGTATCTCATACAGCGCACTAATCGCTGGTCCCCCATTTGTCGGCTTTCTCGCCGATCACATCACGCTTCGCTGGGCGTTGATGGTGCCTGCTGTGCTCGTGCTCTCCTTAGCTCTCGGTTCCAGATTGGCTAGCGAGGTATAGCGAGAGATCGTTGGGAATTACTTTGATGGATGCGTTTCCTACAAGTGCCTTTGCATCTGTTGCAACACCCTTCATCCATGTGATCTGACTCTGCATCGACTGATGTTTCATTGACTCAATCAAAGTCCACTGAGCGCCGAATGCGCCAGCAGAAAGCGACGTTCCACCAGCATGTACACGCTTGTTCTTTGAAACGATGACGGTGAACTCACCAAGGGAGGCAAAATCCACGCGGTCGCTGTAATTCGCATAGCGGGCAACCTTGCCAACCTCATCGACTGCGCTGATGGCAAGTACACCTGGGATGCATGCCGGGTTGCTGACTGCTCCGTAATTTCCATTATTTCCGCTGGATGCGATGACTGGAATGTTGATAGCTGCGAGATCTGCAACGTGAGATTGGTTTGCAACATCGGCATCACAGCTCTTTGTTGGGTTTGTTGCCATTGGAAGAACAACCGCACCGAGGTTGAGATCTACTGCATTTCTATAGAGCCAACTAAGTACGAGGGCGATATCGTCGTAGGTGCAGCCTTCCCAATCGCTGACGTTCTTCACTGATGAGCAACGGACTTCGATAATGCGTGCGCTCTTATTGAGGGCGATAGCGGCTGAGACAACCTCTGTGCCATGTTCGAAGATGGAGTTCTGCATCGCTGCGACAGGAAGTGTTGCCGCCTTTGCGCCGTGCATGAAGGCCTCACCGTTAGGGCATGTGCCGTTATGAGAGAAGCAGACCTCGTCAACGATAGCGCCACGGATATCGGTCGCGGTTGGATCGATACCGGTATCAATGATTGCGACGCTCTTCTGAGGGGCTACAACGAGGCGTTTCATAGCTGCCGCTGCCAACGTGACATTTGTTGGCAGCGACAACACGATTGTCGCGAGAAGCACAACGGTAAGTAATCTCTTTATCTCTCTTTGCATGCGGCAAAGTTAGAGATGCTCCCTCACGGTCTCCTCACGAACGTTTCTGCAAGGAGTGACTTTATCTAGTCAATTTCGTGTGGTATTTCTGTGAATTACTTAAGGTTGACCTTTGCGATAGTGCTGCGAGAGTACTTCAAGGAGACCGTGCTCTTAGACAAGGTTGGTGTAATCAGAACGCCAACTCCCTTTCCATTGAGCTTAACTCTTCCAAGAAGAATAGATCGCTTTGCACCGCTCGGTACCGACCAGAGTGAGACCTTGCGGTTCTTGTATACCGGACCCGCATTGATTGCAAAGTTAGTTGCAGTCGCTGTTCGCTTCGCCTTCACAGTTGGTGCAACTACCTTGATGCTCAACATTGTTGTTGAAGCAACATGTGTCGCATCATCAGGATTCAGAATTGTGATTACACATTTTCCTGCATGCGATGCATAAATAAGGCCAGCCTTATTTAGAGCACAAACACTAGGTGTAGTTGATGAGATCACAAGAGCTGTTGATACCTGATCAGGGTTGATGATTAACGAGACGTGCTGCTTAACCCACATAATGGCGCTTGAGAATTTTGCCACAACCTGTGGTTGAGCAATCTTGTCGATTGGCTTTGGTTCAGGTGTAGGCGTTGGTTCCGGCTTTGGCGTGACTGTCGGAGTTTCAACAACTGTTGGTGTTGTTGTCTCAACAGTGTGTGGCGCCGTCAAGAACTCAGGGATTGGACCTGGCGTTGGTCCAGGTACTGGTCCAACTGGAGGCGCTGGAATGACGAAGAGAAATTCATAGACCATGAACTCGCCAGCATCATTGAATGCCTGAACCGCAAGAACGTTTGTCTGACCAGGTATCAGGGCAAAGGTTGAGTCTTCAGGAAGTGGAAGAGTTACTCCGTTAAGTGTGTAGGTCGGAGGCGTTGTTGAATAACCAACATTCCTCAAATCGACCGTCACTGTCTCATTCGCAGCTGATGGCGTGAAGTTATAGGTATCCAACTCTGGAAGTACTTCAACGCTGATTCCATTGGTGGTGACCGTACCACTCAGACCAAGAGCGGGATCAGCCGTTACCTCTACTTCGTATGTAACTGGCTCTGCCGCTCTGTAGTGACCAGAGGAAGCCGAGTTCACCGTGATGTGACAGATACCGACGCCGCCGAAGAAGATAGAACCCAGCTGTGCATCATTCAGAGTACAGACCTGCGCATCTTCTGATGGAATGGAATATCGACGATTAGCTTCGATATAGACACCATTAATTGGGAAGAGGAATGTTCGGTAACCCTGAACCGCGGTATGGAGCCACGTCGTCGTGAATACCTGTAGTTGCCACTTAGTTACAGTAAATGTGTACTCAGGAGAGCTCGGGTCTAAGTCGTGGTCCTTCTCAAACTCTGAACGGACTCTGATTGTGATGGTGTTGACTCCATCATTCAACTGATCTTCGAGCATGCAGAATCCTGGGCAGTCCTGAATTGTGCCATTGAGAAGCAGAATCACATCCCCGAGACCTGAGTTGGCGCGGAAGCGAAGACCGACTCCGTCACCTTGGACCACATCTACATTGTTATAGGTATATGTGCCCGGTGAAGCATTGAGGTTGCCAAGTTGGCCAAGACCGGTAAGAAGCGATAGCCCCGTCACGGTTGATGGAACGATCGTGATTGTCTCGATGAGAGGCTCTGCATCGGTGAGGCCCGCAACTGATGATGCTGCTACCTGAAGTACACATGTTCCAACGGTGAGCGGCGTGAAGATTCCATCTGCATAGGTACAGACGGTGCCATCTCCATCGATGATTGAAGTCGTTAGAGTAGATGCGCTACTTGAGACCTGCGGCGCTGTGCCGAAGAACTGCTTGAGAGTCTCTCCACCAACGATTCGCTCGTAGGTCGTTGTCTCAAGGTTCCAGTTGATATGAAGGGCTGATGTTCCTCGGAAGGTATAAGTCTTCTGCGTTACACCATCATGCGCCGTCACTCGAAGTAGGAATTGAGTGCTCTGCTCATTTGGATCTAGGAAGATGCCAGAGTGGGAGGTGATTGGTGCTCCCCCACCGCCGAATTGAACTGTCGCACCAATTCCATTTGTTGCAAAGCCAAGTAGGTCGAACATATCCATGCCACTTGGCATTGAGATGTAGTTGATTTCAGTATCGGACAAGGTGCTGGAGACATATCCCTTGCTCAGTGCGATGCTCGATAGCGTTGCATCGCTGCTGGGTGCAACCGCGATTTCCTGCTGAGTGGTCGCCGTGTCATAACGTTCATTTCCTAGCGCCGTTACATTGATGACGCAGATTCCGGCTCCCGAGAAGGTTGCACTCGGTGAAGATGTGTCAGGTACATCGCAGCTCGCTGTTGAGCTTTCATCGATGCTGTAGCGAATCGCAGACCCTCCGAGAGCGGTAGCAGCGCCGAAGTTAACTAAATCTTCGGACTCCATCACAGAAGTGAGAGGTGACCAGGTGATCTGTTGACCAGGATACTGAGTCAATGTAACGAGGTAAGTCTTTGCGACACCCGAGTGTGATGTAGCAGTTATAGACAAGCTATTCTCACCAATCGCCAGATGAATATTCATTCCATCTGTGTAATCAAGCACATGTCTGTTGCCATCGCCATCTATAAGCACGACTGAAGTGAGAGTCTCGTGGCTATCTCTGAGAGCAAGAGTAAGCGTTGGATATTGACCACTCTTAACAGTGGCCGTGTAGCTCGTCTTTGATGGAGCGAAGGTTTCATTCAACGGCGCTCCGTCACCGATACTCAGGCTCGCCAAAGTATTGACCGATGAGGCAGTTACGGTAAAGGAGTAGGTAGCCGGAATTGAGGATGCGGCGTAAAGAATCTTCGAAGAATCAACGGCATCTCGGAGTTCGAGCGCTGAGGCAGAGATCCGGCACGTTCCGACGGTGTTCATCGCGATTCGAGCGCCATCAACGAGAGCACAAACCGTAGAACTCCCTGAATCAACTGTATAGACCAGTGCGCCTAATCCACTCGAGTGAGCGGCGGGTATCACGTAAGGTGAGTCGGATTCT
>CANGCW010000048.1 GCA_947452525.1 Actinomycetota bacterium | reverse complement strand
TGCGCGACATCCTTGCAGGCATCTTTATGTTGATTGAAGATCAATACGGTGTTGGCGATGTTGTCGAAGTTCTTGAGGTTAAGGGCAACGTTGAAGCTGTTGGCCTGCGGATCACAACTGTTCGCTCTGAAGATGGCACGCTCTGGTATCTCCGTAACGGCGAAATTCTAAAGATTGGAAATAAGTCCCAGCCTCGCGTCTAATTACTCGAACTGATTGACCATCGCATCTGCTGCAGTGAGCAAGTAGTTCCAGAGTTGATCTTTCAACTCAGGCGTTGTCTCAATCTCATCAACTGCTGACTTCATGCAACGAAGCCATGCATCGCGCGCGGCTAAATCCACATGGAATGGTTGATGGCGCATACGTAGACGTGGATGACCTCGGGTCTCCGAGTAGGTTGTTGGTCCGCCCCAGTATTGCTCGAGGAACATCAATAGCCGCTCTGCAGCCTCATGCATCTCTGAATCCGGATACATCGGGCGAAGAATAGGGTCAACCGCAACGAGTGCGTAGAAGTGTGAGACGAGGTTCTGGAAGACCTGATGTCCACCAATCTCCTCATACAAAGTTCTATCAGTCATTCACTAACTCCTTGCCGCGGCCAATCTGTAGCACTGCGACAGATGTTATGACACATAGAACGCCAGCGATGTAGAAAGCGAGTGAGTAGTTGCCGAATTTCACACGAAGTAGTGCTGCCCCAAACGCAGCGACTGATGCTCCGAGTTGATGAGATGCGAATACCCAGCCATAGAGGACAGTGCCTCGAGTTGGACCGATAATCTTGCGAGCGAGAATGACCGTGGGTGGGACGGTCGCTACCCAGTCGAGCCCGTAGAAGATTACAAAGACAAGGGTCTTTGCGTGGATAGATGGGAAGAGGATTACCGGAAGTAAGAAGAGTGAGAGTCCTCGCAAGAAGTAATAGAAGAATAAGAGTTTTCTTGGATCTACTTTGTCAGTGAGCCAACCACTAAAAATTGTGCCGATAACATCAAAGATGCCCACAAGCGCCAACAAACTTGCCGCAGTCACTTGTGGCATTCCGTGGTCATGCGCTGCTGCAATGAGGTGTGTGCCGACCAAGCCGTTGGTTGAAAGTCCGCAGACAAAGAAGGAACCTGCGAGAATCCAAAAGTCGCGCATCTTCATCGCATCACGCAAAGTCGATAGCGTCTCAGAAAAAGCGTTCCGAGTGGATTTCTCCGGCTCTCGCCAATCTTCCGGAGCGCCATACGGCAACATCCCAAGATCAGATGGCTTCTCGCGCAAGAGCAACGCAATCACGGGAACCATAAGGAGCGCGCCGAAGCCAACTGTTAAAGAGATGGATTTCCAGCCATAACGCTCAGTCAGAGCTGAGAGACCGGGCAGGAAGATCAGCTGGCCTGCTGCACCGGCAGCGGTAAGAATTCCGATAACAATTCCGCGTTTGGCAACAAACCAGCGTCCAACCATCGTCGCTGCAAATACGAGCGCCATCGCGCCGGTTCCACCGCCAACGATGAGACCCCAGAGAAGAATCAGGTGCCATGGTCGAGAGATGAATATGGTTGAGAGGGCACCGAGTCCGACGACACCAAGGGCCGCCATAACGGTCTTTCGAACACCGAATTTCTCCATGATCGCCGCCGCAAAAGGCGCGGTGAATCCATAGACGAGAATATTTACCGAGATTGCTAGGGAGATCTGCGAGCGGGACCATCCAAAGGCATCCTGTAACGGGATGATTAATACGGATGGTGCCGCGCGGAATCCGGCGGTCGCGACGAGAGTAAAGAACGTTACTGCCGCCGCGGTCCAGGCCGGATGGAATTTTTTCATGCGGTTACTGTAAACGTAACCAGACCGAGGTATCGGCCGGAAGTGAACTTCCGTTGAGAGGTCCTGATGCAACAAGAATTTCAGCGCCGACAGGAAGTGGAAGATCTGCACCGAAGTTCACGTAGCACGCGAAGTTGCCAGGGCGTTTGAATGCGATGACAGAATCTCCTGCCTCGATCCACTCGATATCGCCATCGCCTAGGCCAGCCTCAGCTTTACGAATCTTCAGCGCCTGGCGATAGAGAGCAAGAGTTGAATCCGCGCTCTTCGCCTGAACGTCTGCAGCGAAGTCGCCCCAGTTCTTAGGCTGTGGCAACCATGAGCTCTGCGTTGTGATTACAGACGATGTTGAGAAGCCATGCGCGCCTGTTGCATCTGCTGTCCAAGGAATGGGAACGCGGCAACCATCGCGACCTGGGTCGGTGTAACCACTCATCTTCCAACGTGGATCGGTAAGACGATCATGAGGAATATCAGTGACCTCCGGAAGGCCAAGCTCTTCACCTTGGTAGATATATGCGCCACCAGGCAGAGCCAACATCAAGAGTGCGCCAGCCCGTGCACGACGATTACCACGAGTGATATCAAGCTTTGCGAGGTCTCCCCAGCGTTCGGTTGGATTTGAAACTCCACCACCGCGAAGTCCCTGATCAAATCGATTCACCTTACGAGTTACATCGTGATTCTCAAAGACCCATGATGACGGTGCGCCTGTTCCCTCAAGTTCTTTGAGCGAGCGCTTGATATTTGTTCTCAACACTTCTGCATCCCACTTGGAATCCAAGAAGAGGAAGTTAAAAGAGTTCGCGAGCTCATCCTTGCGGAGATACTTTGGAAGTGATGTTGCAGGGACCCATGCCTCGGCAACACCCATGCGATCGCCAGGGTATGAGTCAAAGATCTTTCTCCACGCACGATAAATCTCGTGCACGCCATCTTGGTCAAAGTAAGGTGACTTGGTTTCCGAGAGGAGATCGATTGCATCCTGGACATCTGGAAGGCCAGCTTCCTTGATCATTCCGTGTGCAACGTCAATGCGGAATCCATCGACACCTAGGTCGAGCCAGAACTTCAAGACATCTTCAAAGTGCGCGCGGACTTCTGGGTTCTCCCAGTTGAAGTCAGGTTGTTCCACAGCGAAGAGGTGCAAGTACCACTGGCCCGGTTTTCCATCAGCCTCGATGACGCGCTCCCAGGCGGAGCCGCCGAAGATTGCCTCCCAGTTATTTGGTGGGAGTTCCCCGTTCTCGCCCTTGCCCTCGCGGAACATGTAGCGGTCGCGCTCTGGTGAACCAGGCTTTGCGGCGAGTGCCGCTTTGAACCA
The DNA here is from genome assembly GCA_947452525.1 of Actinomycetota bacterium. Taxonomy (GTDB): domain Bacteria; phylum Actinomycetota; class Actinomycetes; order Nanopelagicales; family Nanopelagicaceae; genus PALSA-747. Next base: position 3,982 of record CANGCW010000048.1, on the reverse strand, counting down.
TTCGTGATCGCTAGAAGAGTGATTTGGAACGATATCGACGATGAACTTCATTCCAAGTGCATGCGCCTCATCGATCAGACGCTTTGCATCAGCGAGCGTTCCGTAATCAGGTTCGATATCCATATAGTTAGAGACGTCATAACCATGATCGTTCTGCGGTGATGGGTACCACGGCGTAATCCAGAGTGCATCTACGCCAAGCTCTTTGAGATATGGAAGGCGGGAGCGGATTCCCTCGACATCGCCCTTACCATCGCCGTTCGCATCAGCGTATGAACGAATGTAGATCTGATACGTAACTGCATCGCGCCACCATGGACGTTCGCTACGGCTTGGAAAGGTCATTCTTTTCTCCTTGTTAATTCGGACTTATTCTGAATCTAATTCAAGGTACTGCGTGAGGAATTCGCGCTCTTCCTCGTTCAACGGGCGAGATCTCTTCGTCTCCATATCCACCACAACTTGCACTGTGCGCGCCTTTGCGTGGAGGCCCTTCTCGCTCTTAATCTCATAACGCATATCGAATGAGGCGTTCCCGATACGACTTACCCAGATATCAACGGATACGTCAAAACCTGCATCGTAGATAGGAAGGATGTAATCGACCTCGGCACGGCCCACGACCATATCGACGAGATATGGCTTTACCCCCGCACGAACTCGTGAGAGCCATGTGAAATCAAAGCGCGCCTCTTGGATATAGGTTAGATACTTCGCATTGTTGATATGACCAAATGCATCGATGTCATCCCAACGTACATGCGCCTTACCGTTGTATCGCATTAACGAGTCAACTTGCGATAGGTAACGCGGTGAGGGCGGGATGCCTCAACACCGAGTCGCTTGATCTTGTTCTCTTCATACGATTCGAAGTTACCTTCAAACCAGAACCACTGAGAGTCACCTTCGTAAGCCAAGATATGTGTTGCGATGCGGTCCAAGAACCAACGATCGTGCGAGATAACGACGGCGCAACCTGGGAACTCTAGGAGTGCATTTTCAAGTGAGCCGAGAGTTTCAACATCGAGATCGTTTGTTGGCTCATCGAGGAGCAGTACGTTTCCGCCCTGCTTAAGAGTGAGAGCAAGGTTCAAACGGTTGCGCTCACCGCCAGAGAGAACGCCAGCAGGCTTCTGCTGGTCTGGACCCTTAAATCCGAATGCAGAGACATACGCACGTGATGGCATCTCGACATTTCCAACCTTGATGTAATCAAGGCCGTCGGAGACAACTTCCCAGAGCGACTTCTTGGGGTCAATGCCTTCACGCGACTGATCAACGTAGGAGATCTTTACCGTGTCACCAAGCTTTACTGTGCCGCTATCTGCAGGTTCAAGTCCAAGGATTGTCTTGAAGAGCGTTGTCTTACCGGCACCGTTTGGCCCGATGATTCCAACAATTCCATTGCGAGGCAATGAGAATGAGAGATCATCAATAAGGAGGCGATCACCGAAGCCCTTCTTCAAGTGCTCTACTTCAACAACAACGTTTCCGAGGCGAGGACCTGGTGGAATCTGAATCTCTTCAAAGTCGAGTTTGCGAGTCTTCTCAGCCTCTGCTGCCATCTCTTCATAACGAGCAAGACGAGCCTTTGATTTAACTTGGCGACCCTTCGCGTTCATGCGAACCCACTCAAGTTCTTCGGCAAGGCGCTTCGCACGCTTTGCATCTTTCTGTCCTTCAATCTTCAGGCGAGTCGCTTTAGTTTCAAGGTAGGTTGAGTAGTTGCCTTCGTATGGGTATGCACGACCGCGGTCGAGCTCAAGAATCCATTCTGCGACGTTATCCAAGAAGTAACGATCGTGTGTGATCGCAACGACTGTGCCTGGATACTTCGAAAGGTGTTGCTCGAGCCAGAGAACGGACTCTGCATCGAGGTGGTTAGTAGGCTCATCAAGAAGGAGTAGATCTGGCGCTTCAAGGAGCAACTTACAGAGAGCGACGCGGCGCTTATCTCCACCAGAGAGAACTTTTACATCGGCATCAGGTGGTGGGCAACGAAGCGCATCCATAGCCTGCTCGAGTTGTGAATCAAGGTCCCAGGCATTGCGGTGGTCAAGTTGCTCTTGCAACGTTCCCATCTCAGCAAGCAATGTGTCGTAATCGGCATCAGGGTTCGCCATCTCTTCCGAGATATCGTTGAAGCGCTTCATCATTGCCATCGTCTCGCCGACACCATCTTGAACATTCTCAAGAACGGTCTTCGTCTCATCGAGGTGTGGTTCCTGAAGGAGGATACCGACGGAGTAGCCAGGTGAGAGGAATGCCTCACCATTGGATGGCTGTTGCAATCCGGCCATAATCTGAAGGACGGTCGACTTACCTGCGCCGTTAGGTCCTACAACACCGATCTTGGCACCTGGATAGAACGCGAGCGTTACATCATCCAAAATAACCTTGTCGCCGTGCGCTTTACGCGCCTTCTTCATCGTATAAATGAACTCAGCCATGAGGGCAACCTTACCTTGTTCACTTAATGGTTGAATTTAGGCCAGAAGATTCTCGATAAGATTGCACCCGTTAATGCGCCTGTAGCTCAGTCGGATAGAGCACCCGCCTTCTAAGCGGGTTGTCGCAGGTTCGATTCCTGCCAGGCGCGCTTAGAGTAAGTGGACCAGTTACGGGTTTGGTTGAACCGGGAAGACCTCAAACGAGGTGGAGGCGATTGCATCCTCAACGGCAAGGCGCCAGGTAAATCGACCTGGCCGTTGAAATATCGGTGGAAAGTTAAATGCCAACGGAATGCGTTGCGAAATCCCCGATTTAACGCCTGCTGGAATATTAACTTCCATATCTGCCTCAAGCTTCAATGGATTAGTTCCGTCAGGACAGTACGGATGGCCATCAGCATCAACGCAATCAAGTGTTGCGTGAAGTTTGTGGTCGGTGAGGTCAGTTGTGACTTCGAGAATTGCACCGATCGCACTTGGCGCTCCGATGCCAATATGAGACCAACCTGCCCCCAATACCGAGAGCTTTCCTTGGTAGACCTGGGCGCTATCGCAGAGGAACATTGTTATCTCAATCATGAGAAGAGTCTAGGACGTGTACGAGATTTGTGGCGCGAAAAAGGCCCGCGTTCCCCCTCAGGAGCGCGGGCCTTCCTATTCGTGTGCTTGAGAACGACTTACTTGTCAGAGAGCTTTGCGATCAAAGCCTTATCTGTAGCAAGAAGTGAACCTGTGATTGTTGTGTACTGAAGTGCTGGATTTGATGAAGGGCACTTTGGATCAAGGATTGCGGTGAGAAGTGACTTTGCAGCCACTGCACCGGCACCTGTTGCAGTTGTATCAACGAGACCGTATGAAACGATTCCAAGGATGTATGCACCTTTATCTGTTGTCTCGTAGTTGAAGGTCAACTTGCCATCAGCTGAAGCTGTTGCAGCGCTCAAGAATGCTGCGGTTCCGCCAGCATCAGGAGCCTGGTATGAACCAGAAGCATTCTGAATCTGTGCAAGACCAAGCTTCTGTGCTGATGCGAATGAAGCTTCCATGTAACCGATTGAGTAAGGAGTCTTCTTAACTAGAGCAGCAACGTTTGAAGAACCTGTTGCTGACTGGAAGCGACCGAGGTTTCCAGCACCATTAATAGCTCCTGGGAATACTGAAGCGAATGAACCTGATGAAGCCTTAGTCCATACTGAAGGGAACTTCTTGATGAACATATTTACAAGGTTCTGAGTTGAGCCAGATGAATCGGCACGGTAGATGACACTGATCTTCTGGTTTGGAAGGGTGTAGTAACGCTTTACAGCTGTTGTCTTCGCAACAACTGGTGAGCCCTTCGCATCCTTAACAACGTTGCCCTTTGAGTCCTTCTTAAAGGTAACGACATTTGATGTTGTGTTGTTATCAGCAACGATCTCAGGGTCATTCCACATTGTTACATTGCCAGCGAAAATATCTGAAAGGGTCTTAGCTGATAAGTAAAGCTGCTTTGAAGAGTTCAAGTGGTAAGCAATAGCAAGTGGCGCAGCGAC
>CANGCW010000047.1 GCA_947452525.1 Actinomycetota bacterium | reverse complement strand
TTTTAAGGGCAATCAGCGCAAGACGATAAGAATCTGGGCCAAATCCCGCAATAGTTCCGTGTACTACGCCCGAAACAACGGAGGTATGACGGAACTCCTCGCGGGCCATCGTGTTACTGAGGTGGACCTCAATCTTGGGAGCTTTAAGCATCTCTAGCGCATCGCGAATGGCGTAGGAGTAATGGGTGAAAGCTGCTGGATTGATGATTACTGGAGTATTGGCATCGGCAGCCTGATGAATCCAATGAATAATCTCAACCTCGGAGTCAGATTGAAGCATCTCTATTTCAAAGCCGAGATCTTCTCCCGCCTTCACGACTAGATCGGTGAGCGCTGCAAAATTCATATCGCCATAGATTGTCGAAGAACGAAGATCGAGTCTGGCTAGGTTTGGTCCATTGAGAACACGTACTTTCATGACCTCATCCTCTCATAGACGCTCTGAAGAATCTCAGCGTTTACCTCTTCATACCAAACAGGTTCACCGATGGAGGCGATTCCGATAAACCTCATCTTGCCCGAACGGCTCTTCTTATCCCCCTGCATCAACCTCATGAAGAGATCGAAGTCGCCCTCGTAGTGGATAGGCAGACCAAGCCCGGCGAGAAGTGCGACACTTCTATCGACGACGGCTCTATCGAGTGATGAGAGTTCTTCTGAGAGTAGAAGTGCGAAGTGAAGCCCAACGGCCACTGCTTCACCATGGCGAAGGGTGTAGCCGCTATCTTTCTCAACCGCATGCCCGAATGTGTGACCAAAGTTGAGAATCTCACGAAGTTTCCCCTCGGTGAAATCCGCGCTGACAACTCTCGCTTTCACAGATACTGATCGAGCTATTAACTCTTCTTCAACAGTTCGCGCTTGGGCGACGGTTGGATGAGAATCGAGAAGTTCAAGAATTAAACCATCACTTATTAAACCGGTCTTAATCACCTCAGCAAGACCTGCAGCGTAATCGCGCTCTGAGAGAGAATTAAGGAATTCACGATCAATAACTACGCGGGAAGGCGAATAGAAGGAACCAACTAAGTTCTTGCCACTTCCGGTATTAATGCCGGTCTTTCCGCCAACGGAGGCATCGACCATCGCCGCAAGGGAAGTCGGGAACGCAAACCATTCGACTCCGCGTAGCCATGTAGCAGCTGCAAAGCCGGCGAGATCTGTTGTTGCTCCCCCACCAATTCCAACAATCGCATCTTTGCGGCCGATCCCACGTTCGCCTAGGAATTCCCATATCGATTCAATGGTCGCGTAACTCTTCTGGCTCTCGCCATCAGGAACGATAAAGAGATTCTCATGTGAGAGTTGGTAGTGCTCAACTAAAAATTCGGGTGCAATGAGGGCGACCTTCTGGAAGTTGGAAGTGATGGAGTTGAGCTCATCCCTCCACTTCGCCCCAATCGCAACTTTATAGGAGCGCTCCGCGTTCACCTCGATCTCAAGCATGAGATCCCTCCATATCGCTTGTGATTTCAAGAGCAAGCACCTTTGGATCTGCCCCATCCGTCGAATATGTTCGCGTAGCAAGGGCTTCGTAGATGCCGAACCGCGCCTGCATCAGTGCGGTCCACTGCTGTCTGGGGTTAATCAATAACATAGGGCGCTCTTTATTCAATCCGATTCGCTCTACCGCTGTTGTCAGGGAGATGGTAAAGAAGATTACCTCAGCACCTTTGGAAGATGCTGATTTGATGAGTGATTGGGTACCTTCGGAGAGAACCGCACCGCCACCCAATGAAATCACTACATTTTCCAGGCGAAGGGCTTCCCCAACAGTTCGCTCTTCGATCTCTCTGAAATGAGCCTCTCCCGAATCGACGAAGATGTCGGAGATTGCTCGTCCTTCTGCTTCAACTATGAGAGCGTCGGTATCAATGAAAGTTAAGCCAAGAGCTGTTGCCAACTCCTTGCCAATCGAACTCTTTCCAGAGCCGGGTGGGCCGATAAGTATTATCTGGCGCATCAATTATCGAATGTTGATATGAGCGAGGTAGTTCTCGTAGTTGCGCTTAGTCTCCGCAACGCTATCTCCGCCGAACTTTTCAAGAAGTGAATCGGCTAGCACGAGTGCAACCATCGCTTCAGCGATAACTCCCGCCGCTGGAACTGCACAGACATCTGAACGTTGATTGATCGCCTTCGCAGGTTCGCCCGTTGTAACATCAATCGTATCTAACGCCTTTGGAACAGTTGAGATCGGTTTCATTGCGGCACGAACGCGGAGAAGTTCACCATTAGTCATTCCGCCTTCGGTGCCACCAGCGCGATCTGTGCGACGAATGATTGCTCCGGATGACGAGCGTTCAATCTCATCATGCGCTACAGAACCACGTCGTGTTGCTGTTGTGAATCCATCACCGACTTCGACGCCCTTGATTGCTTGGATGCCCATGAGCGCAGCAGCCAGACGCGCATCGATGCGGCGATCCCAATGAGTGTGCGAACCTAGTCCAGGCGGAAGGTTGTAAGCGATAACTTCAACGACTCCTCCTAGCGTGTCACCAGAGGAATGCGCATCTGAAATCTCTCGCAACATTGCTTCCGAAGTTGCCTTATCAAAACAGCGAACCTCATCTTCATCGATTGAGTTCAGATCTGAGTACTCAGGAAGTGGAGAGCTCTCTGGGACACGGATTGAGCCAATTGAGAGAACATGGCTCAAAATTTCGATTCCGGCCACTTGGCGCAAAAGTGCCTTCGCAACAGTTCCAAGTGCGACGCGTGCGGCTGTCTCGCGAGCGCTGGCACGTTCCAGGATTGGGCGCGCATCCGTGAAGTCATACTTCTGCATTCCGGCTAGATCTGCATGACCCGGACGTGGCCGAGAGAGCGGAGCATTTCGTGCCAATGTCGCAAGGTGCTCTGCGTCGACAGGATCGGAGGACATCACTTCTTGCCACTTGGGCCACTCAGAGTTTTCAATGAGGATTGAGATCGGGCCACCTTGGCTCTCGCCATGACGTACGCCACCGAGGATGCGCACAACATCCTTCTCAAACTTCTGGCGCGCACCGCGTCCGGCTCCTAGGCGACGTCGGCCGAGTTCATGATCGATATCCGCAGTCTGGATCTCAATATGTGCAGGAGCACCTTCGATGATTGCAGTGAGGGCTGGGCCATGAGACTCTCCAGCTGTCAACCAACGCAACATAGAACTCCCCTGATCTTCTCGACCCGTTATGGGTGCAGGGCCTTATTCTTTCAGATAACCCCGAGTAGTTTCTCGCGCATTAGGTCGAAGTCGAAGGATTTCCCTGTCATGAGGTGAATCTGGTCCAGGGCCTGCTCGACTAAGAGCTCTTTCCCAGAGATAACGTGGAGATTCCGCTCGGTTGCAGAGGCTGCGAGTGCGGTTGGCCAGGGCTTATAAAGGGATTCGAAGAGGATGGATGCGCCACCCAACTCTGATGGGGCGTAGATATCAGCAGACCCTGCTGGCGTTGTATTAATCAACAACTCTGCATCGGTTAGCGGATCCCCGAATGTTTTGAAAGTGAAGTCAAGAGTCGGAAAAAGTTCGCGAAGTTCCGAGGCGCGTCGTGAGATTCCTCCCCCTCTGAGGTAGACCGAAATACGCGGAGAGCTCTCTTTCAGTGCACCAAGTGCAGCTCGGGCGGTTCCGCCGCCACCGAGCAAATTAACGCGCGTTCCCCTTTCAATCCTTGGAGTTAAGAGGCGTTGGAAGGCGGTGAAATCCGTTGACGTAGTCTTGGGGTTGGACTGTAAATCATAAATCGTGTTAGCGGACTTAATAGATCTGGAAATTGGGTCGAATTCAATTGGCAGACCTGCCGAGAAGATGGAGTCCTTCAGAGGCATGGTGAGAGAGAAGCCATCCCAACCCTCTTTCTTCTTCTGCATGAGAAAATCAGAGAGTTCATTCTCTGTAACTTCAAAAGATGTGTACTGACCTTCGATATTCAAGAGTGAATATGCAGCATTGTGAATCGCAGGTGATAGGGAATGAGAGATTGGCGAACCTAAAACCGCGGCGCGAATCATCTGAAGCGACCTGCCGCTAGATTCTTATTGTAAAGAGTTGTCCAACTCTGGAAAGTTGCGAATTCGTTGGTGAATCTGGTGTCATGTGGCGCCACCGTGATGAAGTAGAGCCAATTGCCATCCGCAGGTTTGAGCGACGCAGCGATTGCAAGAGTGCTTGGGTTGCTGATGGGCGTAGGAGGTAGCCCAACATGAAGGTAGGTGTTGTACGGTGATTGAATCTTCGTGGCATTGCGAGAGAGAGCAATACGTCCGCGAAGGTTGGCGGCGTACTGCACTGTGCTGTTGAGCTGGAGCGGCATGCCGATCTTCAAGCGGTTATAAATAACCCGAGCAACCTTTGAATAATCGGTGGGATCGCCCTCAATTTGGACCATTGATGCGATAGTGAGAACTTCATATGCGGAGTATTTCAGATACCCCTGAAGAAGATTTGTGGATGCCACTTCAGTCTGAAACTTTTCCGCCATGGTAGATATTGCATCGTTGATAGGTGTCTTTGGTGCAAAGGAATAAATAGCCGGGAAGAGCTGACCTTCGAGCGAACCATATGGATTGGGTAGATAAGGTATAACGCTGACCTTTTTAGTTGAATCCACGCCGATTGCCTTGAGACCCTTAATCACATCTTGGTAAGTACTCGCCTCTTTGACTTCAAAGGAACCAGAATTGCGATTCTTATCGAGGAGTTGATTGAGCGCTTGAAGCGCAGGCAGATGGGTCTGCAACCGATGTGCGCCAGGAGTAATGGCCATCCCCCGCGAATCTTTTGCGATGAGAGAGAGAAAAGTCGATGAATTTTTAATGACACCCTGACTGGAGAGCTTCGAGGCGATAGATGAGCCGTACTCCCCTGACCTGATGACAACTGTAACTTCTGGACCCGGAGATCCTTGGGGAAAATCTTTCGATGGAGAGTTAAGGACAATGCCAGGAATAATTCCTGCAGCAAGGGCAATAGTGCCGGCTACAACGAGAATATCCCTTCGCTTCAACTTCATTTCAAAGAACCGCTCTTCTCAGCATGGAGCGCTTGCTCCAAGATGGTGGCAGCAGCTACTGCATCGATGGATCCCTTACTCTCCTTGGCGCTCTTTCCAGCGTCGCGCATACGGCTCTGCGCCGAGACCGTCGTAAGACGCTCGTCTATAAGAAAGATTGGAAGGTCGGAGATTGTCTTGAGAAGTTCAATAAAGTTTTGCACCGAATCCATCTTGGCACTTCGTTCACCCGAGAGGTGAAGCGGTGATCCGATCGCGATGTACTGCGGCTCCATCTCCACAAATATTGCCTTCAGATCCGCAATAAAGGTAGTGCTCTGCGTAAGCAAAGTGGCATGCGGCGAGACCAAGATGCCATGGGGATCAGAGACAGCTACACCTGTTCGCACATCGCCATAATCAAAGGCGATACGACGGCCGATAGTGCTCACCGCTCTGGTCTAACTACTTGCTCTGGCTAATTGCAGATGTAATCTCGGAGCGAATGAGCGTAAATGCCTCATCCAACTTAGCTGAGTTCGTTCCGCCGCCCTGTGCAAAGTCATCCTTACCGCCACCGCCGCCGCCGAGAAGTACGGAAGCTGATTTAATGAGTGCACCAGCCTTCACCCCGCGCTCGCGAGCTCCTGACGACACGGCAGCAACGATATTCGCGCGACCTTCTCCTTCAGAGGAGAGAACTACGACAGAGTTTTCCTTGCGCTCTCGAAGTGAGATGGCGATGGAACGGAGATCATCAAGTGCAATACCGGAATCGAGTTTGGCAACAAGAGTCTGTGCACCAGAGATATCTTCAAAGTTTCCGAGGAGTTTCTCTGCTGCGGTGAGCGCCTTTGCGAGCTTAAACTCTGAGAGCTCCTTCTCAATATCCTTCATGCGTTCGATCATCGAGCTGATGCGCTCAGGGAGTTCTTCAATCTTTGCTCCCTTAACAATTTCAGTCAGAGAGTTGAGGAGGAGATGCTCACGCGCAAGGAAATCGAAGGCATCGAATCCAACAAGAGCTTCAACGCGTCGAACTCCTGCACCGATGGAAGATTCGCTCGTTAACTTCACTAGGCCGAGTTGAGCAGAACTGGAGACGTGTGTGCCGCCGCAGAGTTCGCGTGCCCAATCGCCAATACTCACAACACGAACAGTGTCGCCATACTTCTCGCCGAAGAGCGCCATAGCGCCGATCACCTTCGCCTCAGCTTGCGACATTGACGTTGCGGTTACAGCAAGGTTCTCAACCAGAACAGAATTAACGCGCGCCTCGACGTCCGCAAGGACAGAAGCAGGGACCGAACCGGATGCTGGGAAATCAAAACGGAAACGACCCGGAGCGTTCTCAGAACCTGCTTGTGTTGCCGTTTCACCAAGAGCTTCACGGAAGGCCTTGTGAACCATATGTGTAGCTGTGTGTGCGCGAGAGATGGCCATGCGTCGTTCGTTATTGATGCTCGCTAGAACATCGATATCGCGCACAACGGCGCCGTCGACGATGCGTCCGCGGTGAACAAAGAGACCAGGTACCGGGCTCTGCACATCATCAATCTCAATCGAGGCACCGTTTGAGAGGGTTATTGTTCCGCCATCAGCGAGCTGTCCGCCTGCTTCTGAGTAGAACGGTGTGCGATCGAGAACGATCTCGACATCTGTGCCTACAGTTGCTTCAGCAACCTCTGCGCCATTGACGAGAATCGCCTTGAGCGATGCTTCACTTGAAACCTCGGAATACCCTAGGAACTTGGTTGCTCCTACACGGTCAATAATGTTGCGATACTCGGAGAGATCAGTATGACCAGTCTTCTTCGCCTTGGCATCCGCCTTCGCGCGCTCCTTCTGCTCCTTCATGAGGGAACGGAAACCGTTCTCATCAACAGTCAAACCTTGCTCTGTTGCCATTTCGAGCGTGAGATCGAATGGGAAGCCGTAAGTATCGTGAAGTTTAAAGACGGTGTCGCCAGCGAGGACCTTGCTCTTCGTCTCGGTTACTGCAACATCAAAGATAGTGGTTCCGCTCTTCAAGGTCTGAAGGAATGAATCCTCTTCAGCGTTTGCAACAGCAAGTATGCGAGCTTGATCTGCGACCAACTCTGGATACTGAGGTCCCATTGCGCCAATAGAGGCTGTAATAAGTTCTGCAGTGTTGTGATCTGGAGCTCCGAGAATTCGCATGTTGCGGATCGTTCTGCGCATCATGCGACGAAGAACGTAGCCGCGGCCTTCATTGCCAGGCAGGACGCCATCGCCAATCAACATCATTGCTGTACGGGCATGGTCGGCAACTACACGAAGTGAGACATCG
>CANGCW010000046.1 GCA_947452525.1 Actinomycetota bacterium | reverse complement strand
GGTCCTAAAGAGACTCGCGCATGGACGATTCATAAAGGTGATACAGCCCCTATGGCTGCAGGTGTTATTCACACCGATTTCCAAAAAGGTTTCATCAAGGCAGAGATTGTCGCATTTGATGATTTGCTCGAAGCAGGTTCAATGACAGAGGCCAAAGCCCGCGGAAAAGTCCGCATCGAGGGCAAAGAATATGTAATGGCTGATGGTGACGTAGTTGAATTTCGATTTAACGTCTAATTCAACGCATAAAAGGGATATGGGAACGAAATGACAATAGGTAAAGCAAAGTACGAGAAGAGCCCTTTTATTACTGGCGAACTCAAATCCCGCGATGAGTTGCGTAACGTCGCGATCATCGCTCACGTTGACCATGGAAAGACAACGCTCGTTGATGCGATGTTGACCCAATCTGGTGCATTCTCTGAACACCAGAAAGAGGGAGAGAACCGCGATCGCGTTATGGACTCAATGGACCTTGAGCGCGAAAAGGGAATTACCATCCTTGCCAAGAACACCGCGGTTAAGCGCGGAAAGCAGATCGTCAACATCATCGATACACCAGGCCACGCAGATTTCGGCGGCGAAGTAGAGCGCGGACTTGAGATGGTTGATGGAGTAATCCTCCTCGTCGATGCATCAGAAGGCCCACTCCCACAGACACGTTTCGTGTTGCGCAAAGCCCTTGAGAAGAACCTTCCCGTCATTCTTGTTATTAATAAGGTCGATCGCCCCGATTCACGTATCGCAGAAGTTGTGGATGAGGCATATGCACTCTTCCTTGATCTCGATGCGAATGAAGAGCAGATTGAATTCCCGATCGTTTATGCATCTGCAAAGAATGGACGTGCTTCACTTAATCGTCCTGAGAACGGTGGTCTTCCAGACGAAGAGAACCTCGATGTTCTCTTTGAGACAATCTTCAAGACCATTCCAGCACCTGTCTATCATGAGGGCGCTCCACTCCAAGCTCACGTAACAAACCTTGACTCATCTCCTTACCTCGGTCGTCTTGCCCTCTGCCGTATCCATGAAGGCACGATTAAAAAGGGTATGACGGCAATGTGGATGAAGACCGATGGAACTTCAGAGCGCGTAAAGATCTCTGAACTTCTCATCACTGATGGTCTTGAGCGCGTTCCAGCACTTGAGGCTGGTCCTGGCGACATCATCGCTGTTGCAGGTATCGAGACCATCACTCTCGGTGAGACTCTTGCAGATCCTGATCAGGCACATGCACTTCCGCTTATTACTGTGGATGAGCCATCGATCTCGATGACAATCGGTATCAATACCTCACCTTTGGCAGGAAGCTCAGGAACAAAACTCACGGCTCGCGTTGTGAAGAACCGTCTTGATGCAGAGCTCATCGGTAACGTCTCATTGCGCGTTCTCAACACGGAACGCCCAGATACCTGGGAGGTCCAGGGTCGCGGCGAGCTTCAGCTTGCAGTGCTCGTTGAGATCATGCGTCGTGAAGGTTTTGAGTTGACTGTCGGAAAGCCTCAGGTAGTTACCAAGGTTGTTGATGGAAAACTTCAAGAGCCAACAGAGCGTCTCACGATTGATATTCCTGAGGAGTACCTCGGCGTTGTCACACAGTTGATGGCGCTCCGTAAAGGTCGCATGGAGCAGATGGTGAACCACGGAACTGGTTGGATCCGTATGGATTACAAGGTTCCATCACGAGGACTCATTGGTTTCCGTACCGAGTTCCTTACTGAGACTCGCGGAACCGGACTTCTCCACCACGTATTCGATGGATACGAGAACTGGCATGGCGAGATTCGTACCCGCCTCACCGGGTCACTCGTCTCAGATCGTCGCGGCGTTGTCACCTCATACGCACTCTTCGCTCTTCAAGATCGCGGAAGCATCTTCGTTGAGGTCGGTGCAGATGTTTATGAAGGTATGGTCGTCGGCGAGAATGCCCGTCCAGAAGATATGGATGTCAACGCAGTTCGTGAGAAGAAGTTGACCAATATTCGTTCAGCTGGCGCAGATGAGATGGAGCGTTTGATTCCACCTAAGCTTCTCAACATGGAGCAGGCTCTTGAGTTCTGCCGTGAAGATGAGTGCATTGAGGTAACTCCGAAGCAAGTTCGCGTTCGCAAGGTGATCCTTGATCAGAACGAGCGTGCTCGCTCTGCTTCACGTACCAAGAAGGCAAATCAGAACGCCTAGCCAGTAAGCAAGGAAAATGAGAGTTATAAACACAAAGGCTGGGGCAGAAATGTCCCAGCCTTTGTGTTTAATTAAGCCATGACCTCCCAACCCACGCCTGCGCTGATTCTCAAGCGCAGACCGTCGGCGGCACAGGGGTTCACTCCTACCGAGGCGCAAGCAGCTGTCATTGCCCACCGCAATTCACCTCTCACCGTCCTTGGTGGACCGGGTACGGGTAAGACTTCAACACTTATCGAATCCGTTATTGCACGAGTCAATGAGGGTGTTGATCCGAACTCCATTCTTATTCTCACCTATGGTCGCGATAGAGCGGCAGATCTCCGTGATCAGATAGCGATTCGTGCCGGTTCCACATCGTTTGAGCCACTTTCGCGAACCTTCCACTCACTCGCATTCTCTATTCTCAATGAGAAGTCCTCTCCCGATGATCGTCCATACATTCTGGTCTCTGGTGCAGAGCAGGATGCATTCATTAAAGATCTCCTCGATAACGAGTATGCAAAGATAGCGTGGCATCCAGATTTAGAACGCGCCGTTACGACACATGGCTTCGTGAGAGAGATTCGTGATCTCATATCGCGTGCCACCGAATCAGATTTAACCCCGCGCGATTTAGTTGCGCTGGGGGAGAAGTTAGACGCGCCATATTGGAAGAGCGCAGCCGAGTTCTGGATCTCATATCGCCACACAATGATTATGCGTGACCAGAGCGTTGGTGAAGGTCCGATTCGCATCGATACGAGCGAGAATCTTCTTCTCGCACTCGATGTCTTACGTAAGAACGCTGCCATCCGTGAGAGTTATAGAAAGCGTTATACAACAATTATCGTGGACGAGTTTCAGGAGAGCGATCTCTCTCAACGCCTCCTCCTTAAAGAAATCGCTGGTGATGATCTTCTGATCTTCTGTGACCCTGATTCATCTGTTGGGCGCTTCCGTGGCGCAGATCCAGATGGCTCGCTCCGTTGGCTCCAGGAGAACACCTCAAGCGTTCTCCACCTCAGCGAAGTTTTGCGGAGCAATGAAGAGCTGGTGAAGTTGGGCGTCGAAGTTGCCGCTCGCTTCCGTGGTGCATCTCCCACCAGAAAGCGAACTCTTGCCAAGAACGCTTCGCCTATCGCTGGTTCCGAGGAGGTCGAATCTGAAGAATCGTCGGATCCTGCAGCCAGCACCGAGAAGGTTGAAAGTATCGATGCCTCGCTCTTCTCCTCGCACACAGAATCTGCAAATTACATTGCTCACAAGTTACGGAAGGCCCACCTGGAAGATGGCGTTCCATGGTCGGAGATGGCGATCATTGTCCGCACGCCAGGCGAGCAAGTTGCAGCCATTCTCCGCGCCTTTTCTCAACATCATATTCCTGTATCTGCCCAGGCAGAGGCGCTACCGCTCTCTGAGAATCCAGCGATTAGACCTATCCTGCTTGCTGCACGTTTTGCACTCCGTTCTGATGAGATAGACCCCAAGAATTGGGAGAGCATTCAAGAGTTACTCCTCTCTGAAATCTGCGGCGCAGATGCACTACAACTTCGCCATATACGTGCTGCGCTTACTCAAGCGAGAAGCGATGACGATCTCCGTTCGACAACGCAGATGATGATTGATGCGATTAAAGATCCCATCACACTTGATATCGATGATTCACTCATTATTCCTCTCATTCGCCTCCGTGAGTTGATTGCAACTGCGAGAAAGTCACGACACGAAATCTCCGAATTACTGTGGGCGGTCTGGAGCAACGCAAAGAGCTATCAGGGGGAGTCGATTCCAGAGTTGTGGCGAACGCGTGCACTTAAAGGTGGCACACGAGGCGCCGCTGCTGATCGTGATCTCGATAGCGTGATTCAACTTTTTGAGGCTGCGCGTCGCTTCTCAGAGCGCATGCAAGGTGCATCCCCGCTTCAATTCCTCGAGCAGATCTCGGGCGAACGGCTGCAGAGTGATGCCATTAGTTTCTCAGCTCAACGCGAGGATGTCGTCTCATTGCTCACTGTTCATGGCGCCAAAGGTCTCGAATGGGAGATTGTTGCGCTGCCAGGAGTTCAGGAAGGTCAGTGGCCCAATCTGAAAGAGCGCGGCTCACTCCTTGGCTCCGAGCGGTTATCAGAACACCGTCGCACTGAAATCACCTCCAAGCAAGAGCTCGCGGCATCTGCGGCATCGGCACTCGTAGAAGATGAGCGACGGCTCTGGCACGTTGCTGTTACGCGTGCGAAGAAGAAGTTGATCGTCACAGCGCTTGCCGAAGAGGAAGTTCAACCTTCACGTTACTTCGAAGAGTTGCATGAGTATCTCTATGGCGTAAGTGTTGATGAAGGCATCAAGCGGGATCTCCCACGCACCCTAACCGAGCAGGCCCTCGTTGCGACATTGAGATCTGAACTTCTCTCACCCGATCTTGCGCCAGAGCGAAGTGAATTTCTTGCAGGACTGCTAGCCAAACTTTCATCTGAGGGAGTTAGCGCTGCTCATCCAAAGTATTGGCTCGGCGTGCGCAAAATCAGCACTACAGAACCACTTGTCGAAGAGGCTAAGCAGGTATTCATCTCTCCAAGTGGAATTCAAAGTTTCTTGGATTGTGAATTGAAATGGTTCCTCGAGAAGAGTGGCGTTCAAGATGGCGATACGAATTATCAATTAGTGGGAATAGCGGTTCACGCACTTGCCGCCCTGAAGCATGAGCGCCCAGAACTCACCGAGGATGAAGCAATCACTGCAATTAAAGAGGCATGGGGAATCGTAGGCACTAACTCTGGTTGGGTTCGCGAGTTCGAGCAGGCAAAAGTTATCTTCATGATTGAGCGCTTCTTCGATTGGCATGAGAAGAATAAGCGCGAACTTATCGCCGTTGAGCAGAGATTTGAGTATGAAGAGGGCCGTGCAACTATTACCGGAAGTGTTGACCGCCTCGAAGTAACTGAGGATAAGGGCTCACTCTTCATCGTCGATATTAAAACAGGTAGTTCCATTCCGACTGGCGAGGATGTTGAAGAGCATCGCCAATTGAAGGCCTATCAATTAGCAATTGAGAAGGCAGCATGGGTTGCTCGCGAAGATGAGAACGGCAACCCCATTCCATTAACAATTCCAGATATCACTCATGCAGGTGGTGCAGAGCTTCTCTACGTCGCCAAGCAGACAAAGAAGAACGAGGCGCTCCCGCAGAGCGCTCTCGACTCAGAGCCATTTAAGGAAGAGCTTCATCAGGTTGCCGAAGGCATGGCAGGAAGTGCCTTTAACGCGATCGCGAATGGCCAGTGTGATCGCTGTTCATTGCGGGGACTCTGCCCTGTTCAAGCGCGTGGAAAGAGCGTGATTGAAAAATGAGCGCACCTATAGTGAATGGAAAGATTGAACTAGAGCAGGAGAGAGATGCTCTCTTCATAGCGAAGAAGATTAAAGATGCTGGCGGAAAGTACATTGAACCAACTGCTGCTCAATCACAGATTATTAATTCAAAGCACTGGGGCCCAACTCTCGTCATAGCTGGTGCTGGCTCCGGTAAGACCGAGACGATGAGCCAACGGGTGCTCTGGTTAGTTGCTAATGGGGTAGTGAAGCCCAGTGAGATTTTGGGACTTACCTTTACCCGTAAGGCAGCAGGCGAACTTGCAACCCGTATTCGTAAGCGCCTCCGCCAACTTCAGAGTGTTGGCGCGCTCCCGATGGATCCTGATACTGGGCAATCGCTAGATCTCACCGTAGATGTCTCCACCTATCACTCTTATGCAGGAAAGGTCCTTGGAGAGCATGGAATCCGTATGGGGATCGATGCCCAAGCAGCGCCACTCGGTGAGGCTGCGGCATGGATGTTGGATCAGAACCTTGTCCTTAACTTTGACCGACAAGAGTATGAGTTAAAGCATGCTGCTGACTGGGTGATTCAAAAGCTCCATAGTCTTGCATCGCAAATTGGTGAACATGGTGTTTCGGTTGAGGATGTCCGCGGAGTTACTCGTGATTTGTTAGCGAAGTTTGAGGCGATTCCAGGTCCAAGCAATAATGATGTCGCAGAGTGCATCGTCATGCTCCGTCAACGCTTAGCGATTCTTCACATGGTGGATGAATCCAGAAGACTCAGAACTATTGAGGGTCGATTTAGCTTTGATGATCAGATGAGCATGGCGGCTTCCCTCGTTAACGAACTCCCTGATGTTGCCGAGATCGAACGTGGCAAATACAAGGTAGTTCTCTTGGATGAATACCAAGATACCTCGCAATCCCAGATCAGATTCTTATCTGCACTTTTCGGTGATGGCTATCCGGTTACGGCGGTGGGTGATCCTAACCAGGCTATTTACGGTTGGCGCGGAGCGTCTTCCGGCACGATGAATCAATTTGAGAATGACTTTAACGCAGTTGGCCAGGTTGAGAAGTTCGATCTCCTCACCTCATGGAGAAATGATCGCAAGATTCTTGAATTCTCTAATGCGATAGTTGCTGAGGCGGGCGAGCGGTTCGGTGCTTCAGTGACAGTGAAAGCGCTCGAAGCAAAGCCACATGTGGGTGAGGGCGAGCTGAAGTGCGGTCGCTATCTCACTCGCACTGAAGAGGCCGATGCGATTGCCGAGTACATCGCGAAGAAGTGGTTTGATCCGAAGCATGAAGAGCAGGAGCGACCAACCTTCTCCGTATTAGTACGCTCAAAGAAATATATTCCCGAGATTGAGAACGCTCTCCGTGAGAAGTCCATCCCAACAGAAGTGGTCGGCCTTGCTGGGCTTATGCATGTTCCCGAAGTTGCAGACATCATTGCGCTTCTTCGCAGTGCTACTGATCCCAACGCAGGCACAGCTCTTGCACGAATTCTCATTGGCCCTCGCCTCGCCCTCGGCGCAAAAGATTTGCGTGCGCTCGGTCGCTTTGCGCGAAAGTTAACTGATTCATCTCAGATGGGTCGCTCTTCAACTTTAGAGAAGATCCTTGCTGGGGGAGCGCCGAGCACCATGGAGGGCGATGACTTTGCAGTTGGCTCCATCATCGAAGCTCTGGATCGAATCTCTGAGGCTGCTCCAGGTACCTTCTCCGAGGAGGGCGCGGCGCGCTTCACCGAATTCGGAGCAGAGTTAAAAGAGTTTCGTCGCAACCTCGGCGGTTCTATTGTGGATGCTGTTATTGAAGCCGAGAGATT
>CANGCW010000045.1 GCA_947452525.1 Actinomycetota bacterium | reverse complement strand
TTGGAAAGGAGTAGTCATGAGCTACACAGCTGAGAAGACACTTCCATATCGGGTCGAGCTCTATCGCCAAATTAAGCGCAAGCGCACGCTCTTCGCCTATGCATTTGTGCTCTCACTGCCGGTTATTGTGGCATCAGCAGTGAAGTTCGGCCCTTCCGGTCATAGTGGTGGACCAACGAAGTTGGGTTCAGGAACGGCTGACCTCATTGGCCTTGCAACCCAAGGCGCAGCGAACTTCACCATTACGATGTTCTACTTTGCAACGCCATTCCTGTTGATCGCAGTGGTCTCACTCTTTAACGGTGACACTGTGGCATCCGAGGCGTCGTGGTCAACGCTCCGTTACTTGTTAGCGGCACCAGTTCCACGTACTCGCCTCCTTATTCAGAAGCTAAAGGTCAGCCTGACGCTCTCCGCAATTGCCATGGTCCTCCTTCCAGTAGCCTCGTGGATCATCGGGATGATTGCTTTTGGCTCAAAGCCTTTGCAGACACCGCTGGGAGCGACGCTTGAGAACAGCGTTGCGATTAAGCGCCTCGTCATCATCTCTATTTACGTATCCATCTCACTTCTCTTCACAGCTGGATTGGCCTTCTTTATTAGCGTCACTACAGATGTTCCACTTGGTGCTGTGGGCGGAGCAATCGGCGTCGTTATTCTCTTGAATATCCTTGATGCGATCTCAGGCCTCGGAAATATACGCGTCTGGTTACCAGTGCATTACTCATTCTCGTGGTTCGATGCGCTCTCAAGCACGGTGCAGTGGGGATCGATGGTCCGAGGCGCTTCGTACAGCGTCATGACCTTCGCTTTACTCATCGCGTTCTCCATCATCAAGTTCAATAAGAAGGATGTAACCTCCTGATGCTCGGCGGAATTGATTCTTCACTCTTTCTTAGCGGCTTCGCTGGCTTCCTCGTTGTCGTTCTTTTCATACTCTTTCTTCGTTGGGCTTTCCCGTCTTCGCAGAAGAGCGTGTCAAAAGCACATCGTCGAGAGATTAAGCGTTCTCTCCGCGAATTGAAGAGGAAGTAAAAGTTATGGGTCTGGCAATTGTTACAGGTGGTTCCCGTGGATTGGGCAGAGAAGTTGCAAAGGCGCTCAAAGCGGATGGCCATGAAGTTCTCTTAATTGCTAAAGATGCAGATCGATTGGCCCAGACCGCGTCAGAGTTGGATTGCTCATTCAAAGCAATTGATTTAGAGAAGTTGGATGAAGCAGAGCACGGGTTTAGAGAGATTCTCGCGTCTTACGGCGCTCCTGAAATCCTGGTCCTAGCCCATGGGGTTATGAGCGAGAAGATGTCGAAGACTCTGCGTACTACAACTCAAGAGTGGCGGAGAGTTTTATCTATTAACTTAGATTCAGTCTTCTCTGCGATGAATATTCTGGGCGCCGCGATGGCTGAAGCAAGAAACGGCCGAATCATCGTCTTCTCCGCCTGTCTCGGTCGAATGTCAGGGCCAGGAAATGCTGGTGGCCTAGCGCCCTATCGAATTAGCAAAGCGGGCGTTAACGCCCTGGTGCGCAATCTCGCACATGAGACTGGACATGGCTCGCGCGGTTTGCTGGTTGATGCAGTCTGCCCAAATCACACACAGACAGATATGGGTGGCCCTGATGCGCCACTTACCGTTGAAGAAGGCGCAGATACGGCAATCTGGCTAGCGCGTAGACCATTCGATGCAACGACAGACAAAACTGGTGTTCTCTGGGAAGAGCGCACCATCATTGACTGGTAGTTAGATCTCGCCGAGTTCGAGTTTCTTAAGAACGTCGTTTGCTCGAACCTTTAGCTCTGGAAGATCGCTCAGCCGTTTCAAGCCGAAGAACTGTTGCTTCATGCGATGGTTGGCAGCAAATGTTTCCTGATGTCGATCGAGAAAGTCCCAATACAAAGTAGTGAAGGGGCAGGCGTTATCACCGGTTCGATCCTTCGGGTCGTACTTACACGGCTTGCAGTAGTTGCTCATTTTGGAGATATAGGAACCGCCTGAAATGTAGGGCTTTGTCATCATGAGCCCACCATCGGCATGCATACCCATGCCAATCACATTCGGAACCATCACCCAATCAGAGGCATCAATAAAGCTTTCGCGCATCCAATCGAGAAACTCCTGCGGGTTCACTCCGGTGAGTAGCGCGAGATTACTTAGGACCATTAATCGGGGGATGTGATGAACCCATGCGCGATCTTCAACTCCGCGCACAGATTCCTGTACACACTTCATCTCAGTCTTTGATGAATCGGTGAAGAGCGGCAGGAGTTTCCGTGAAGCACCAAGCTGATTCTCGTTTCGGTACTCCTCGCCTAAGAACCAGTACATCCCATTGACATATTCTCGCCAGCCAATGATCTGGCGGATAAAGCCCTCGCATGATTCGAGAGGTACGCGACCGGCCTCAAACGCCTTAAGAGCAGCGTCAATAACTTCGCTTGGGTGGAGCAGGTTGTTATTGATGTATGGGGATAAGAGCGAGTGATGGAGTGCCCAATTCTCGGTAGTCATTGCATCTTCATATGGACCGAAAGAGGGAAAGTGCTCTGAGATGAAGTACTTCAACTGTGCGAGAGCGCCTTCGCGAGTTGTTGCCCACGTTGTTGGCGCAGAGATTCCAAGTTCTGCTGCCACATCGAGGTCAATCTCATCCGAAGGATGCTCGAGGTATTCCGGCCAGGTGTAGTTCTTCGGTGGTGGAAGACGGTTCTCTTTATCGAAGTTCCACGCGCCACCTAGCGGTTCCCGACCATCGACAAGAATTCCGAGTCGGATACGTTGCCCCCGGTAGAAGTTCTCCATCAGATAGCTCTTCTGGGTAGAGGCCCACTGGGCAAACATTGTGCGAGGCGTTAAGAAGAAATCATTATCAACAAATTCAACGCCGAACTCTTTGAGTGATTGGTACTGCAGAAATGAAGAGGGCTCAGCGCAGAAGATCGGAAGAGCACCGTACTTCTCTTGAACCGAGATCAAGCCTTCAATCGTCGTCGGAGTTTTGATGTACTCAACAGTGAACCCCTCTGAGCGAAGAGAAGTAGCGAAGTGGCGAGCGCTTGAGATCAAGAAGAAGAGGCGTATTGGATGCCATGCTCTATCCGTCTGCATACGCGCACTTTCAACGAGTACGACGAGATCATCAGCAGGAGTTGCATCCCTAAGGACGCCGAAATTGCGATGGAGATGATCGAAGGGAATGTAGAGAATCCGCTTCATGAGCGCCTGCATCGCTCGCTGCAGTACTTCACCTCAGCCCAGTTCTTCGCCCACTTCTTGCGCCATTCAAAGGGTAATCCGCAGGTGGCACAGGTCTTTGGCTCAAAGCCATTCTTCGTTTTCGCAGTGCGGGCCATGAAAGAAGTCTAAAGAGAAAGGGCTACGTGCGTGGCCATTAAGCCGTGCACGTAGCCCTCGCTACGGTTAGTTAGCGTTTACTTATAGTAAACAATGACCACACATTGGTTGCTGTACTTCTCGCAACGTGGAGTGATCTTGGTTCCCGCACCCTTTGCGGTAACGCTTATGCCTTCAAATTCGGCCGAAAGCTGTGCGGTTGCAGACTTTGCGCGATCCAATGAGTACTGAATATCCAACTTTGGATCAGCACTAGTCGGGCTCGCATAACCGATTACCGTCACGCTAGATCCAGCAGCCAACTTAAGACGCTTAACAAGCGCCTTCTGCTTTGCTGTCAGAATCGATTTCGCCACACCGAATCCAAGAACGAGGTAGTGCTTGGTGGCAACCGGTGCTGTTGTCTCCGTTGGCGGCACAGCTGGTGTCGTTGGAGTTGGTGTTGGGGTGACGACCGGTGTTGGAGTAGGGGTGACGACCGGTGTTGGAGTAGGTGTTGGCTCAGGCTTTGGCGCAACAATGGGTGCTGGATCAACAATCACGGTGATTGTGTAAACCTTCGTCGTTGCGTCAGGAGCGGTAACAACATACTTCAATGGAGAAGAGAAGTTGTTCTTGGTGGCTCCTGAGATTTGCTCAACTCCGCCGATGAAGACGAGGTTTGGCAGAGATGCGGTGAAGTTAAGCACTAGCGATGTCACATCTGTTCCGAATGGAACGTGGATAGTGACGTTTGTGCCAGAGATTGCACCGGTTGATGCAGGGGACGTTAGCCCGGCAGTTAGTAGCTCCTTGTTATAGACAAACGGAGTTGGAGCAACCGGAGCTGGCTCAGGTGCAGGTGCCTCATAGGTAAATCCATTGCTGAGTGTCACAAACCCGGTATCTGGATTTGTAATCGTCACATCAACCGGACCTTGAGCATGTGCATCCGTCACACACGTCATCGAAACTGGGCTTACTTGGACGATGAATAGGCAGAGATTTCCACCAACCACGATTGAGGCGCCATCAAAAAAGTTGGTACCAGCAATGCTGAGCGCTGTTCCTCCTGCAATAGGCCCATGGTCAGGCGCAATGCTGATGATTGTTGGAGCAGATACTGGGACGCTAGGTATGAAGTATGTATAGACGCCTGTTCCCGTTACAGAACCGGTATCAGGATTTGTAACAACGACATTAACCGCGCCAGCGGAGTGAGCTCCGGTTGTGCAAGTAATCGAGGTTTCGGATACAACAATGACGCTCGTACAGTTGACGCCACCAATGGTGACCGTTGCACCCGTAACAAAGCCAGTACCAGTGATCGTGACCGATGTTCCACCAGCGGTTGTCCCGGTGTGGGTATCAATGCTTGTGAAAGTCGGAGTGGAGATTCCACCGCCACCACTGGTGGTGAAGGTGAAGAGGTCTGCGACATCAGCGGTAAGGGTGTTGCTATTCACAGCGCTTACATTCACTGCTCCGGCTGAGTGAGCTGGCACAAAACAGTCGATGGAGTTAGCAGCGTTAAATGTCTGATTAATACACGCAGTGCCGCCAAAGGAGATGACAGTCGATGTATCAAAACCAGCACCGTAAACAGTGACAGTGTCATTTCCTGCAATATCCATAGTGCTCGGCAGAACGAGAGTGATGTTCAAACCGACATAACGGAACTTGTTGTAGTTTACGGTTGATCCACCATTCGGATTTGTCAGAGTTACAACCGTCCACGCCAATGAATTAGTTGGGGAGTACGGGTGAAGATTTTCTGGAGTTAAGCATTTAATAGATGTAGCAGAAACCCATGTGATTGGCGTACAGAGACTTCCGCTGATATCCACCACTGTGTTGGTATCTAGATTCGTGCCAGTAATGGTGATGAGTGTTCCACCGAAAGCAGGGCCATAATTAGGCGAAATGCCTGAAACGGTTGGAACAAGATATGTATAGGCATTGGCCTTGAGAGCGACGCCGCCATCCAAGTTCTTAACCATGACGTTGGCTGTTCCGCCAGGAAGGCTTGCACCAGTATCACACGTGAGTGAGGTGCTGGGTGTGACAACTACATTTGTGCAGGCAACGGAGCCGATTTTGACTGTAGCTCCGGTCGCAAAGCCAGTTCCTACGATGGTGATTGATGTTCCACCAGTCACCGGCCCATGATCAGGCGTCACACTTGTGATGGTGATTTCGGAAGGTGAGGATGAAATACATTCTGTACCGCGACCTTCGTCATTGATCAACCAACTCTTATCGGCAACGAGTGCGTTGTGGGCTGTAATTGCACAGAAAGTGGTTGGTGCGCTGAATGGCACATTTGGCTTTACATTCTGCGCAGCCCAACCTGTCAAGATTAAATCGTAGTTTGCCTGTGAGAGCGCTGTAGCAGTTCGTGTCTCGGCGTAGGTAATACCCGGAACTCCAAAAATCCGGTTCATGGTGGTTACAGAAGTTACATCCCATGAAGCGAGGTTCTGGTTAAAAGGTGTGGTGTATGTAAACATCTCTGACATATCCGTTACCTTGCTGGTATCCCAAGAATTAAGTGGGTGATTGAAGGCTGTGTTTCCAAGCATTTTCGCCATTGTCGTGACGTTGCTGACGTTCCATGAATTGAGTTCAGAGTTGAATGGAACGGCGCTGTAGAAAGTTGAGTCCATATTCGTGACGCTTGATGTGTTCCAGGCGCTGAGATCTTGATTAAACAAATTCTGGTTTGCGAAGGTGCGGTAGAGATTCGTTACGTTATGAACATCCCAATTGCCAACAGGTTGGTTAAAGTTAGCCATGCCTCGTGATCCATCGAGCATTCGGCTCATGTCGGTCACGTTAGACATATTCCAGTGACCAGGGCTACTCAGCAGTGGCTGCCCACCATTATTAAAGTAGGGATT
Source organism: Actinomycetota bacterium (assembly GCA_947452525.1). Classification (GTDB taxonomy): domain Bacteria; phylum Actinomycetota; class Actinomycetes; order Nanopelagicales; family Nanopelagicaceae; genus PALSA-747. The sequence continues at coordinate 1,244 of CANGCW010000045.1, read as the reverse complement.
TGACTGGAACATACACGAAGTAGTTGTTGCTGAAACAGTGTTCCACGCCGAAATATCCTGGTTGAACTTGTCGTATTCGAACATGTGGGTGAAGTCGGTTACGTGTGAGACATTCCAGGTAGAAAGTGGTTGATTGAATTCACCATATGTGTTTCCAGTGATTGCGAACATGTAGGACATCGTGGTTACACGCGAAACATCCCAGGTCGAGATGTCGCTGTCATTGAGTGGAATTGCGTTGTAGAACAACCCACTTGTGTCAGTGACAGTTGATGGAATGTAATTAGGGACATCGGTGAGATGGCTTGCACCCTGAAGCGCCCAGGCGAGGGTAGTCATGCCTGTATCGCCCCACGAGTTAACAGCAGTGATGCCCTCTTGACCGCGTGGTGTAACCGCCTGGCGTCCGGTTCCAAATTGCGGCACAGATCCCGTGAGGAGCACAGTAAAGATTCCCTCAGTAGCGTAGGTGTGACCGGTTAGCCCAGAAGTTGTGACATCTTGCGAGCTGCCATCGCCCCAGTCAACGTGCACATTTGGTGTCTTTGCAAAGCCGAGAACGAAATTCGTTCCATCCGGCATCGGAGCAACAGTGATGAAATTGGTGTTCACAGTGAGGCTCATTGGTTCACCTGTTGCGTGAGCAGACTGCGCACCTGAAATTTGAAGGATTGCCGCCTGCGCGGTCAACGCAAATGCGAGGATGAATCTTCTGAAGCTACGAACCATGGCTTTACTCCTGATGAGGGCTGAAAGGGAGGCGCGCACGCAGGGAGAGGTTCGCGCCTGATTAGATGGATAAATAGTACAAAGCCCAAATTATTCGCCCTCAAAAACAGGGGTTTTCCCTAACCGCTCGCCCAAGTTTGGCCTGAACGGTGCTTAGAAGAAGAGGAGGTTCTCACCGCTAATGACGATGTTCTTCCCCTTGCCTACGAGGGCTCGCTGGAAGGCCGCAGATGTTCCTTGGTCGGTTAAGAAGTAGTCATGTGGCTCAATGATCAGAAGTGGAAATTGCTCGACCCACTCGACGTTTTGAGAGAAGAGTTCTGCCTCGCCACCTTCGATATCAATCTTGATAGAAAGCGATGATTTCCAAGTCCTGCAACTTTATCAAAGGCGAATTTGCCATATTCAGTGAAAGCTCTGAAAGTCAGCGCAACAAACCACATGGCGTGAGTTCTCATTGAAAAATCTCTAGTTACAGTGGCGATAAGAAATTAGCGCATGCCAGCGATGATGGC
>CANGCW010000044.1 GCA_947452525.1 Actinomycetota bacterium | reverse complement strand
GGCCAAGTACCAGGCAAAGGGCGTTGATCTTCTCTACTTCAACGATGTAAGTGGGGGAGCAATCTTTGGCGAGAACGAAACCTCAGGGGTAATTCTCGATGGCTCATCAAACCCTCAAGAATTTATGAATATTTCTAAGTATGACTTGGCTGTCAAACTCCTTGATAGCGTAAAGAATAAGTTAGGTTTCTCCAATGACTAAGCGCTACTTCACCTCTGAGTCCGTCACTGAAGGCCATCCAGATAAGATGGCAGACCAGATCTCTGATGCGATTTTGGACTCCCTTCTCTCACAGGATTCAAAGAGCCGAGTAGCGGTCGAGACGCTTATTACAACGGGACAAGTTCACGTTGCTGGCGAGGTAACCACCGAAGGTTTCGCCGATGTGATGAATATCGTTCGCGAGACCGTTCTTGAAATTGGTTACGACTCATCAACCAAGGGATTCGATGGAAACTCATGTGGCGTCTCACTCAGTATCGGACAGCAGTCACCTGATATTGCGCAAGGCGTTGATAACGCAGTTGAGGGTCGCGTAGATTCATCCATCGATCCGCTCGATCTCCAAGGTGCGGGCGATCAGGGACTTATGTTCGGCTATGCATGCGATGAGACACCAGAGCTCATGCCGCTTCCTATTGCCCTCGCGCACAAACTCTCTGCTCGACTTGCTGCCGTTCGCAAGTCGGGTGAACTTAGCTATCTTCGCCCTGATGGCAAGACCCAGGTGACTGTCGCTTATGATGGCGAAAAGGTTGTCGGGTTAGATACCATCGTAATCAGCTCGCAACACGCTGAGGATGTTGATCTCGCCAAGATTCTCACTCCCGAGATCACTCGCGCGGTCATCGAACCCGTACTTGCAGATTTGAACCTCGATCGCAGTACCCTCAAGATTCTCATCAACCCGACTGGTCGTTTTGTAGTCGGTGGCCCAATGGGTGATGCTGGACTTACTGGCCGAAAGATCATTGTGGATACTTATGGCGGAATGGCCCGGCATGGTGGCGGTGCGTTCTCCGGTAAAGATCCATCGAAGGTTGATCGCTCTGCAGCGTATGCAATGCGTTGGGTTGCAAAGAACGTCGTCGCAGCTGGTCTTGCATCTCGATGCGAGGTTCAGGTTGCCTATGCAATCGGTAAAGCGCATCCAGTTGGACTCTTCGTGGAAACATTCGGAACAGAGAAGGTGCCGGCGCAGCAGATCGAAGGTGCAATCAACTCCGTCTTTGATCTCCGCCCCGCTGCAATCATCAGAGACCTTGATCTACTTCGCCCTATTTACTCGCAGACTGCAAGTTATGGCCACTTCGGTCGTGAGTTGCCAGATTTCACGTGGGAGAAGACATCTCGCGCTGAAGCTCTGGCAAATGCAGTAAAGGGTTAGTAAGCCGTGGCTACACCTAGGCCACTTAAACTCGCCCAAGAGAGTTATAGGGAAATACCAACCGCAACTGAGAGCCTTCCCGTTGCAGAGGTTCTTGTTCGTGTACCCACCTCGACAATTGAAGACCGGTGGGATTATCTAGTCCCGTCTGAACTTGATGGAGCTGCGAGCGTCGGTCAACTCGTGACTGTTCCCTTTGGAAGCCGCACATTAGAGGGGTACATCCTTAATCGCCGGGAACTTACAGATGAGGCGAATCGGAAGTTCATTTCGGCAGTTATATCCTCGACGCCACCCCTCTCGATCTCGCAACTCGCGTTACTCGAGACCCTTTCCGATCGATATGCAGCGAATGCTTCAGATTTTCTCGAAACTTTTCTTCCACCATTCAGCAAAGCAGGTGAGAATCATCATTTCGCTCACAGACGAGATGCTGAGGTGCCGCGGTCAAGCCCCAACTCACCCTCTAGAGAGTTGCGAATCATTCCTCAGAATTCCACCCTTCATGAGGAGCTCCTCCGGATTATCAACGGCACGCATCGGCGAATTGTCATCGTCTTTCCGGAGCTCTCTCAGATCGAGACATTCGCAGAAGTTCTGACGAATCGATCAATCTCCTTTATTGCGCTCCACTCCAACCTTAAGAAATCCGAGCGATACGAGGCCTATCTCTCCGCGAACTCCCTAGAAACGACTTTGGTTTTAGGATTGAGATCTGCTTCCATGCTGAGTGCAGGTTCGGATGATTTACTCGTCATCGTTGATGACTCGGATTCGTCACATTACGAACAACGCTCACCTACATGGAACTCTCGAGATGTAGCTCTACTTCGCAGCCAGAGTACCAACATTATCTTCCTCTCTCATGCACCATCCCTGGAGTTGACTCGACTTCATTCCCTGGAATGGCTTCCAACTTCATTTAGGAAGGCGCCGAAGAGAAAGCGAATCACTGCAGACGGCGAAGGCGTAGAATCAAGCTATAGAAGTCTTATCACGGAATCACTTCGGAGTGGGTCTGTTCTCGTCATTCACAATGCAAAGGGCCATATCCGTTCTTTTACTTGTAGTGGCTGCCGAAATATTGCACTCTGTGATTGTGGCGGAAAGTTAACTCTTACCGACTTACTTAGCGAGCCGACCTGCTCTGAATGTTCATTAAAGATTCCAAGTTGGAAATGTCGCTGGTGCGGGGGAGCGAAGCCGCGTATTGCCACACGGGGCATGCATCAGAGCGCAAAGGAGTTTGCTCAGCACTACCCTCAGATTCCTGTCATAATTGCCAACGCTGACCATAGGGTGTTGCATCAACCTAGTGGGAACCATCTCATCTTCTCAACGATCGGTTGTGAACCGATTGGCGTGTACCAGGCAATCATCTTTCTAGGTGCTGATCGAGAATACTCGGGTGTTGCCATGCGTTCACAAGAGCGCGCTCGATCACATTGGGCTAAGTTGCTCACGCTTCTACATGAGGACGGCACATTCTATCTTCAGATGCCAAGAGATCATGTAGCGATTCAAGAGTTGCTCACGGGAAATCCTTTTCTAGCCGCAGAGAAGGAGATTGATGAACGAAACGAACTGCACCTGCCGCCATATTTTCGTCTTTTTCGTCTAGTCGGTTCCGATGAAGAGCTACGTAAAGTGCTGCCCGCTCTTCAGGAGTTTGCTCTCGAAATTCTAGGTCCATTTCAATCCACTGTGTCGAGGCCTCGTGTCCTGATCAAGGTTGAGCACGAGAGGGCCAGGGATCTTCTCCAACGGCTATCTATCGTCAATCGACTTCTCCAGACCCAGGGACGAGAACTCCTCACGATTCACTGTGACCCCTCCGAACTCTCTTAACAGCTCTTCCTGTGGTCGTGAAGTAGAATGGAGACATGACAGTCCAATCAATTCGCCACTTTGGAGACCCCGTTCTCACAACGCCGGCCTCCGAGGTAGTCGATTTCGATAAGGAGCTCCGCAATCTGGTTGACGACTTAACTGAGACGATGCTGGAGGCGCCTGGTGCGGGGCTTGCTGCCCCTCAAATTGGTGTATCTCTGCGAGTCTTCGTCTGGAACGTTGATGACGAGATCGGTCATTTGGTGAACCCAACTTTGGATTTGAGCGATGAGCTGCAAGACGGCGAAGAGGGATGCCTCTCCTTTCCAGGACTTCTCTATGAGACTCCTCGCGCCTTCCGTGCGGTCGCCAAGGGCTTTAATATGCATGGTGAACCCATTCTTGTAGAGGGAACGGAGTTCTTGGCTCGCGCTCTTCAACATGAGACGGACCATCTCAATGGGATTCTCTTCATCGATCGATTGGATTTGAAACTTCGCAAGGATGCGATGAAAGAGATTCGCGAGAGCGAATGGTTTGGAGCCGCAACTGCTCAAGGATTTGCTCCGCAAATCAAAGTTTCGCCGCACTCAACCAATGGCCTTGGTTTCTAAGTGTGCGTATAGCAATCGCCTCTTCCAGTCTTCTTGCAGTACCTCTCATTGAGCACCTTCACGAGAGTATTTTCGGCTGCGCTGGAATCATCACCGTTCCGGATGCGCCGAAAGGTCGCGGCAGAGAACTTCAACCCAGCGAGTTAGCGATCTGGGCAGCAAGCTCGAACATCCCTCTCGTTAAGTACGAGAGTCGAGAAGTATTAGCTGAATTCATTCGCGCTCAGAACATAGACCTTGTTGTAACACTCTCCTTCGGAAAGATTCTTCCGCAAGAACTTCTCGATCTTCCGACACATGGCTGGCTCAATGTCCACTTCAGCTCTCTTCCTAAATTTAGAGGAGCAGCGCCTGTTCAGCGGTCAATTCTCGCTGGTGAATCTTCAATCGGATTAACAGTCTTTAAATTGGAAGCCGGAATGGATACCGGCGGAATTTATGAGCAAGCAGATTTCCAAATATCTCCAACCGAAACGACGGAGCAGCTTCTATCGCGACTCGCGGCGCAATCCCCGACTCTCGTAGATAAAGCAATTTGCCAGATTCAAAAGGGTACTTTTCCAACCCCGCAAGATTCAGAGCGCGCAACATATGCAGAGAAAATTTCATCAGATGAAGGGCATGTCGACTGGAGGCAAAGCGGCGAAAGTATTTCTCGCTTAGCTCGTGCTCTTCAAGAGAATGTAGGTATATGGAGCGAATTTCGAGGTTCAAAGCTCCTTCTCTTCTCGCCGACCCAAACAATCGTCCCATCTGGGGCTACGCCAGGTGCAATTCTCGTCTCTGGCGCAAAGAATGAGCCGCTAACGGTCGCGTGCAGCGATGGAGCGTTGAGCTTCGCCGAGGTAAAGGTCTCGGGCAAGAAACGTATGAGTAGCGCAGAGTTCATTCGCGGCGCCCGAATAACAGATGAGGTGCTGGCATGAGTTCTCCCATGAACCGAAAGAAGTTCGAAGACCAGGCGAGGCTCGTCGCCTACAACGCCATTTCAGCCGTTAATCGCGATGGCGCGTATGCAAATATCAAACTCCCAGATCTTCTCGCCGCTTCCGATCTGAGTGAACAGGATCGAGCATGGGTTACTGAGGCGGTCTATGGAACCCTTCGCATGCAAGGTAAACATGACTATTTCCTCGGCCTGCTCTGCGAAAGAGGTCTCGATACAGTCAACCCGGCTGTTCTCGACATCCTCAGATTAGGCATGCATCAACTCTTTGAGATGCGGACACCAGATCATGCTGCGGTATCGGCAACTGTTGCGCTTACTCGTTACATAGTCGGAGAATCGCCAACTTCATTTGTGAATGGAGTCCTACGGAATGCGATTCGCAGACGCGAAGAGTTTGAGAGCGCTCAATTGCCGCTCCATATCCAACACTCTCACCCAGAATGGGTCGTCTCCGCATACCGTGCAGCACTTAAGGATGAGGATCGACTTACGGCTCTGCTTGCATCCAACAACATCCCCACCAAGCCGCATATTGTCGCGTGGCCGGGTAAGAGCGATCGTGAAGAGTTGATATCTCATGGGGGAGAAGAGATTCCCACTACACAGTTTGGCGTCTTCGCCTCCAAGACCCCTCACTCCTATCCAGCAATTCGTGAACGTAGAGCCGGCGTGCAAGATCGAGGCTCTCAAACGATATCTGAGATCTTCGTCAATACCGGAAAGTTGAACTCCGTTGATACTCCGTTGCACTGGCTTGATATGTGCGCCGGACCTGGCGGAAAGGCAGCGCTCGTCTTCAACTCATTGCATACGTATCGACCATCAGACTCGTTCTTGGCAAATGAGCCAACTGAGCATCGAGCAGAACTTGTGGCACAAGTTGTTCCTGCAGAGTTTGTTCACATCGGAAGAGGTCAGGATCTCGTTGAGCGCGGAGAGAAATTTGATCGAATCATGATCGATGCACCTTGCTCAGGTCTCGGTTCTCTTCGCAGAAGACCTGAGTCACGATGGCGCAAGAGTCCGTCAGATGTCAAAGAGTTGGTCACTATTCAGCGAGAACTCCTTGATGCTGGAGCCGAACTCCTCACTGTTGATGGCATCCTCGCGTATGTAACGTGTTCGCCGCATAATGCTGAGACACGGGCGCAAGTCGCCGATTTTCTCTACCGGAATAAAGAATGGGAACTCATTAGCGCTGAACCCTTCTTGAGTGACGCGATGCTTAGTGAAGGATATTTGCAACCGGATGGCGCAGTTCAAATGTGGACTGATCTCCATGGCTCTGATGCAATGTATATGGCTCTACTGAGGAGGAAGCAATGATCCGAATCTGTCCAAGTATTCTCAACGCTGACCACACCAATCTGTCCAGTGAGATTGCTCGGATCGCAGATGCTTCAGATATCCTCCATCTTGATGTGATGGATAACGTCTTCGTGCCAAATAAGACCTTTACGCTCCAAGAGTCAATGGCAATCATTAAAAATTCTCCCATTCCAGTAGATAGCCACCTCATGGTTGCCGACCCTGATGTCGTCGCAGTTGAATATGCAAAAGTTGGAAGTGCGAGCGTTACCTTCCACTGGGAGGCCAGTGCATCACCGAGCGAAACTCTCAAGGCAATTCGCGGTGCTGGTTCGCGAGCAGCCCTAGCTGTTAAACCCGGAACACCATTTAGTTCAGTTAGAGAGTTGCTCTCGGAGTTAGATATGTTGTTGATTATGACCGTTGAGCCAGGCTTCGGTGGTCAGAAGTTTATGGTCGATATGCTGCCAAAGATTCGTGAGGCGCATGAGGCTATTCTCGAACTATCGGGGCCACGACCATGGCTACAAGTTGATGGCGGCATCTCACTCGAGACGATCGCGTTGGCAGCTGAGGCTGGCGCTGATGCCTTTGTTGCTGGTAGCGCGGTCTTTAAGGCGGAATCTCCCGCAGCTATGTGCCAACAATTACGTGAGTTGGCTACCCATTCTCAAGTAAAGTAGAGCCATGAAATCTTTCGACGAGCTATGGAGCGAACTCTCTCGCACCGCAGTTGAGCGCCCAGAAGGTTCTGGAACGGTCAAGCAGCTAGATGCTGGTATCCATACCATCGGTAAGAAGATCGTCGAAGAGGCCGCTGAGGTCTGGCTTGCCGCAGAGTATGAGAGCAAAGAGGCACTCGCGTTGGAAATCAGTCAGTTGATCTATCACCTGCAGGTTATGGCGATTGCACGAGGTCTCACAATGGAAGAGATTTACAAAGAACTCTAATTGGTTGTTGAAAGGTTTTAGATGTTAAAGGTAGCGGTGCCAAATAAGGGTTCTCTCTCTGAGAGCGCAACTCTCATGCTCAAAGAGGCGGGTTATCGCCAGAGAAATGATCCGCGCGATCTCGTCCTCATAGATCCCGATAATGAGATCGAGTTCTACTACCTCCGTCCTCGCGATATCGCTATCTATGTCGGCTCAGGGGAGTTGGAGTATGGAATTACTGGGCGTGATCTCCTGATTGACTCCGGAGTAAAGGCCGAAGAAATTCTCGCACTTGATTTCGGAAAGAGCACCTTCCGATTTGCATCTGCCGATGGCTCAATTCATTCTGAGGCTCAGCTTTCTGGCAAGCGTGTTGCTACCGCTTACCCTGGTCTTCTCAATCGCTACCTCGCCGATCGCTCCATCAATTCGACAGTTGTTCCGCTCGACGGAGCAGTGGAGAGCAGCATTCGTCTTGGCGTAGCTGATGCAATCGCAGACGTTGTATCGACTGGTGGGACTCTTCGCGCTGCCGGACTTAACGTCTTCGGTGATCCGATTCTCCAGAGTGAAGCGATCTTGATCTCTCGCGAAGAAGTCAAAGAGGGCTCAGCTGGAGAGGTTCTCCTACGTCGCTTACAAGGCGTTGTAAT
>CANGCW010000043.1 GCA_947452525.1 Actinomycetota bacterium | reverse complement strand
CCGTTCTCAATGTTACGTGCAGCGCCGAAGAACTTCTTTGGTGGATAGAGCGCTGCAGAGTCAACACCTCCGGAGAGGATACGACCTGATGCAGGAGCTGCAATGTTGTATGCGCGGCCAAGGCGGGTAATCGAATCGAGGAGAACAACGACATCGTGACCGAGTTCTACTAGACGCTTTGCGCGCTCGATTGCAAGCTCTGCAACCGCAGTGTGGTCATCTGCGGGGCGATCAAATGTTGAGGCGATAACTTCGCCCTTCACTGAGCGCTGCATATCCGTAACTTCTTCTGGGCGCTCATCAACGAGAACAACCATGAGATGACACTCAGGGTTATTTGTTGTAATTGCATTTGCAATCGCCTGAAGGACCATCGTCTTACCAGCCTTAGGAGGTGAGACGATCAATCCGCGCTGACCCTTACCGATTGGTGCAACAAGGTCGATGACGCGAGTTGTAAGAATATTTGGCTCTGTCTCAAGGCGTAGGCGCTCCTGAGGATAGAGTGGAACGAGCTTTGCGAAATCAACGCGATCGCGTGAGCTCTCCGGGTCTGAACCATTCACCGTATCGAGCTTTACAAGCGCATTGAACTTCTCTTTGCGCTCGCCTTCACGTGGCTGGCGAACCTGACCTGTGATGACATCGCCCTTACGAAGTCCATAGCGGCGAACTTGCTGTAGTGAAACATAGACATCGTTGGGTCCGGAGAGATAACCGGTTGTGCGAATGAATGCATAGCTATCGAGAATATCGAGAAGACCGGCTACTGGAAGTAGAACATCATCTTCTGAGATTTGAATCTCGCGCTCACCGCGCTCACCGCGCTCGCCACGATCATTGCGATCATTGCGATCACGGAAGCGGTTACGGTCGCGACCACGTCCGCGCTCGCCACGATCTCCTCGGTCATTTCGGTCACCACGGTCATTGCGATCGTTGCGGTCGTTGCGGTCACGGCGGTCACCGCGGTCGTTACGATCACTGCGATCACTACGGTTATTGCGGTTATCAGAACCTTCTGAAGAATCTGCAGAGTCATCTGACTCTCCACTCTCCTTCTCGTCTGCTGAGTTCTCGCCACCCTCAGAGCGCTCGTCGCGACCCTGATTACGCTTATTACGAGCCTCTTGGCGCTCTAAGCGCTTCTGCTCACGCTCTTGCTTTGCCGCTTCACGGTTTGCTGCTTGTAGCTCGCCAATCGATTCAACAAGGTCGCCCTTGCTCATCTTCGCAGCGCCATCTATTCCAAGTTGTGAGGCAACCTTCTTGAGATCTGGAAGGAGCATTGCGCTCAACTCACCAGAGTTCTTGCTTCCCTTTGCGCTTGAAGCTTCATTTGCTTCCTGGGCAGGGGCTGACTTCTCCGCACTTGCAGCGCTCTTCTTTGCAGCGCTCTTCTTTGGACGGTCCTTTGCTACTGGAGACATGCTTTCCTTTGTATTCAAGATTGTGAAAGTACATTCACGTATATGGGTATCACGGATGAAAATTTCCGAGAGTTTGATTTTCTTAAGGCTGACTAACCGCCTCTAGATGGGAAAAACTTAGCACAGGCCCACAATGAACGCCAGCCTGAAGCGCTCATCCCCTGTTCGAGACCTACCATCGCCCGACTAGACCTTACTGAACCCCTACTTGAGAGATCTCGACATCCTGAGCCTGGAAGTCAGCCCCAACGCTCGCCTTCAACTCCTCGAGCTCTGTGCCCCCGAGGGTATGGAGAACGAGAACTGATGGGCCTGCGCCTGATATGACAGCGGCAACGCCTGCTCCACGTAACTTATCGAGAAGAGCAAGTGACTTCGGCATACCTTCACGGCGATACTCCTGGTGGAGACGATCTTCAGTTGCAGCAAATAGCAGATGTGGATGCAATGAGATTGCTTGGGTAAAGAGCGCAGCGCGAGAAGCATTAAGTACTGCATCAGCATGTGGAACGCTCTCTGGAAGGAGTTTGCGCGCCTTTGATGTCGAGAGAATATTCTGAGGAATGCAGATCAAAGCCTTGATTGATGGATGGACCGGAATGGATACAGCTCGACCAACCATCTCTGATGGTTTCAATGGATTCGGCTCGCTCCATGCAACAGTCGCTCCACCGAGAACTGCAGCGGCCACGTTATCTGGGTGACCCTCCATCTCCGTTGCTAGTGCAATTAGCTCGTCATTGCTCATGAACTGTTCGCCGGAGTGAACAAGTGCGCGACTTAACGCCAGCCCACCAACAATCGCACTTGCACTCGAACCGAGTCCGCGACCCTGAGGTGTTGCATTTAACGTACGAAGGGCAATTCCACGAGGCTTCTGCCCCATAAATTCAAAGCCCTTGAACATTGCTTTAATAACGAGGTTGTTCTTATCTAACTTGAGCGATGGATCATCCGCGCCTTCACCAGATACATCAACATCAATCGTCGCATCATCGAGCACTGCCGCTGCATAGCGATCTCTAAAGTTAAGTGCGAGACCGAAGGAATCGAATCCAGGTCCAAGGTTTGCAGAAGATGCTGGCACGCTGATCTGGGCCATCGTTGCTTTAAAGGTGAGGCGGTTTGCAGCCATTCTTAGAGACCCATCGCCTTCGCTGCGAGATCTACATCAACCGGAATAACTGTTGGAGCTTCTGCGCTATCGAGGATCCAGCCGACATCCTTAAGTCCATTTCCGGTAACAGTAATGACAATCTTCTTGCCGGTTGGAAGTAGGCCCTGAGCCTTCTTCTTAATGAGGCCGGCGATACCTGCAGCACTTGATGGCTCCACAAAGACACCTTCACGAGATGCCACGAGGCGATAAGCAGAAAGTATCTCTTCATCTGTGACGGAATCGATGAGGCCACCAGATGAGTCACGCGCCTCTACCGCCTGCTTCCATGAGGCTGGGTTTCCGATACGGATCGCTGTTGCGATCGTCTCTGGATGTGTCACAACCTCATTGCGGACGATAGGTGAAGCGCCCTCTGCCTGAAAGCCCCACATCGCAGGAAGCTTTGTTGCAAGCCCATCAGCCTTGTACTCGAGGTAGCCCTTCCAATACGCAGTGATATTTCCAGCGTTGCCGACAGGAAGTACATGAATATCTGGTGCATCTCCGAGAGCATCGACCACCTCAAAAGATGCAGTCTTCTGCCCCTCAATGCGGTATGGATTTACCGAGTTAACGAGTGCCACGGGATAGTTCGAAGAGAGGTCGCGAGCGAGGTTGAGGCAGTCATCGAAGTTGCCCTGCACCTGTAGAAGTCGTCCACCATGAGCAATCGCTTGAGCCAGCTTGCCCATTGCAATCTTGCCTTCAGGAACGAGAACAACGGGAATCATTCCTGCCTTTGTTGCATAGGCAGCAGCTGATGCAGATGTATTTCCCGTTGATGCGCAGATGACCGCCTTTGCACCATCCTCTGCCGCTTTCGACATCGCCATTGTCATGCCACGATCTTTAAATGAACCAGTTGGGTTAGCGCCCTCTACCTTGAGATAGATCTCGTTGCCGAGCATCTCGGATAGTACGCAAGCAGGAACGAGCGGTGTTCCACCCTCCATGAGTGTGACGACAGGAGTCTTAGCTGTGACAGGAAGGCGATCGCGATACTCCTCGATAACTCCGCGCCACTGATGCGCACCTGTCTTCATCTGATTCGCACTCATGCCGGGATTCCTTCTACTCGAATTACGCTCTCAACTTCAGTAACAACCTCATTGCGCTTCAAATCTTTAACAGTGTTAGCAAGATCGGACTCTGGAGCAATGTGAGTCATGATGGTGAGCTCTGCATGCTCTCCTCGACCGCTCTGACGTACGCTCAAGATTGATACCGCATTTGCAGAGAAGACCTGCGCAACAGCAGCAAGCACGCCTGGCTTATCTGCAACGTGCATGCGGATCAAATAACGCGTGCGGGCCAAGCCGATTGGAGCAATATCGAGATCTGCGTAATCAGTCTCCGTAGGTCCAAGGCTTCCCTCATTGCGGTTACGGGCAATAGCGACAAGGTCACCAAGGATTGCTGATGCAGTTGGGGCTCCACCTGCTCCGCGTCCGTAAAACATAAGCTCTCCAGCGGATTCGCATTGAACGAAGACTGCGTTAAATGCCTCACGCACTGAAGCGAGTGGGTGGTTCTGCGGAAGAAGAGTTGGATGCACGCGAACAGTGATCGTCTCTTCCTTTGATCCATGAACTTCATTCGCCTCTGCGATTGCAAGGAGTTTGATGACAAAGCCCATCTCCTTCGCAACCTTTACATCTTCAGCAGTGATGCCGGTGATACCCTCGCGGTAAACATCTTCATCAGTTACAACGCTATGGAATGAGAGTCCGGCAAGAATTGCCGCCTTCGCAGCAGCATCGAAGCCCTCAACATCTGCGGTTGGATCCGCTTCTGCATAACCGAGTGCTTGCGCCTCTGCGAGTGCATCCTTAAATGAGGAGCCGCTCTCGTGCATCTTGGTCAGAATGTAATTCGTCGTTCCGTTGATGATTCCCATTACACGCTCAACGTGATCTCCGACGAGAGATTCTGCCAACGGGCGAAGGATGGGAATGGCGCCAGCAACAGCAGCTTCGTAGTAGAAGTCGACATCTGCCAAATCTGATGCATGGAAGAGTTCTGCGCCATGCTTTGCAAGGAGCGCCTTATTCGCGGTGACGACGCCTTTGCCATTCTTCATGGCGCGGAGGATGAGTTCATGTGCTGGCTCAATGCCGCCCATGACTTCAATTACTAAATCAATATCTGGATCATCAACGATGGATGCTAAATCCGTTGTGAAGAGCTCCTGCGGAATACCAGGGCGAGACTTTGAGATATCCCGAACGGCGATTTTTTTAAGGGTGAGCGGAACTCCTGCTCGAGCGGCGAGGTCCTGCTGATTGGCGACCAAGAGTCGGGCCACTTCAGTTCCAACGTGGCCGCAACCGAGCATGCCAACGTTGAGGGGCTTTCCTAGCAATCTGCGCTCAAACACAAACTCACGCCTTCCAAGATGCGTATCTCACTCGCCTACGGGGTCGCAGGCAGGGGTTAAGTATCTCAAATTATGCTCACTGACGAACCACCATTTGCGCGGGGATTACGCGGTAAAACGAGCGAACTCTTCTCACCTAGCGAGATTGGGCAGCGAGATGAGCCAACGCCCGAGGTTTATCGGCTCGTTACTAGAGGTCGTGAGCCATCAGATCGGCGTAGCTCTCACGCTTTACGATCACACGAGCGACGCCATCCTTCACTGCAACGACAGCAGGTCTAGGAAGATGGTTGTAATTACTTGCAAGGCTCCGGCCGTACGCGCCCGTTGCTGGGATAGCGATGAGGTCCCCTGGCTGAATATCCGCTTGAAGATCGATCTCGCGAATCAAGATATCGCCGGTCTCGCAATGCTTTCCCACGATGCGTGATGAGGTCGGCTTTGCTGATGACTCACGGTTAGCAAGAACTGCGTGATAAGTCGCTCCATACAGCGCAGGACGGATGTTGTCGCTCATTCCGCCATCAATTGCAACATAGCGACGGGTAAGTCCACCATCCAACTCAACGGTCTTCGTTGTTCCAACGGTGTAGAGCGAGAAGGTAGTCGGCCCAACAATGGCGCGACCTGGTTCGATTGAAACTCGTGGAATAGCCAACGAGTGCTTTGCACACTCCTCAGAGACAACAGCGAAGAGTGATGCCAGTACTGCATCAGGCACCATCGACTCTTCACCTGGAAGGTATGCGATTCCATATCCGCCGCCGAGATCTAGCTCTGGAAGTTCAGAACCAAATGCATCGCGAAACTTTGCTGAAAGTTCGATAAGGCGAGCAGCCGCGATTGCAAAACCCTCTGAACCAAAGATCTGCGAACCGATATGTGAGTGGAAGCCTGCTAAACGAAGTGAAGGATGGGATTGAACCTCTTCAATTGCCTTCCAAGCCGCGCCGCTTGCAATAGAGAATCCGAACTTCACATCTTCATGAGCTGTCGCCATGAATTCGTGAGTGTGCGCCGAGATGCCTGCAGTAAGACGAAGGAGAACTTTCTGAACTTTCCCACGCTCGTGTGCAAGGCGCGCAACGCGTTCGATTTCATGGAATGAATCCATGACAATCGCTCCGACGCCGTACTCGATTGCATCTGCAATCTCCGCCTCAGACTTATTATTTCCGTGCAACTCCATACCTTCACCTGGGAAATTCACAGAGGCCGCAACCGCCATCTCTCCCCCAGTGCAGACATCGATTCCGATGCCGACCTGGTTAATCCAACGCGCGATTTCACGGTTGATCTGCGACTTTGCTGCGTAATAGACCGTTCCCGCATGAGAACCGAAATGGCTATCTAGTGCGCTCTTCCACGCCATCGCTCTAGTAAAGAAGTCGGCCTCATCGATTACATAAAGCGGAGTACCGAACTCCTTAGCGAGCGAGGTGGCTGATACGCCGCCAATGTGAAGTTCAGGTGTAAAGGTAACGCTCTGTGAAAATGGGCTACTCATCAACGAATCCGTTCCTTACATCTTCTCCGGTGCGTTAACACCTAGGAGTGCGAGTGCGTTGGCAATCACCTGCGCCGTTGACTGTGAGAGTGTTGCACGTGCTGAGTGAAGTTCTGTTGGCGCATCCTCGCCAAGTGGGAGAACGCGGCAGTCGGCATAGAAGCGGTGATAGATGCCAGCAAGCTCTTCGGCATAACGTGCAATGCGGTGAGGTTCGCGAAGTTCTGCAGCGGTCGCAACAGTTGGAGGGAACTCAGCGAGTGCGCCGATGAGTTCACGCTCACGCTCATGTGTCAGTAGGTCGGCATGTACATGGTCTGCACCAAAAGCGATTCCGAGATCTGCAGCATTTCGCAGAACGCCACAGATACGAGCGTGGGCATACTGGACGTAATAGACCGGGTTCTCATTTGTGCGACTACGGAGCAGATCAACATCCATCACCATCGGGGTATCCACTGGATAGCGAATAAGTGTGTAACGAGCAGCGTCTACGCCGACTTTTTCCACCAGCTCTTCTAGCGTGATGATTGTTCCTGCGCGCTTTGAAAGTTTTAACTCTTCGCCATTTTCGAGGATCTTCACCAGCTGGCCGATGAGGACTTCAATGTTGTAATCCGGCTTATCTCCCGCGCATGCGGCAATAGCTTTCAGGCGACCAACATATCCGTGGTGATCTGCACCAAGCATGTAGATACAGATATCAAAGCCGCGCTCACGCTTGCTGATGTAATAAGCAGTATCTGATGCGAAATAAGCAAATGAACCATCAGACTTGATCATCACGCGATCTTTATCATCACCAAAGTCTGTGGTGCGAAGCCAGACTGCACCCTCTTCATCAAAGACATGACCATTCTTTCGAAGTGTCTCGAGGCAATGGTCATAGAAGTTATTCTCATAGAGAGATTTCTCTGAGAACCAGACATCAAACTCTGTTCCGAAATCGGCGAGCACGCGCTGCTGATCTGCGAGTTGAAGCGCATATCCGGCGTCACGGAAGTGATGGATTGATTGCACTTCACTCTCTGTGACAAATTCAGGATTCTTTGCAACAACGGCCTTAGCAAGATCTTCGATATAGGCGCCGTGATAACCATCTTCAGGGCGGGCTTGACCGAGCGCCTCTGCACGGATTGATGCACCGAAGAGGTCCATCTGAATTCCACGATCATTGATATAGAACTCGCGCGTCACATCTGCGCCGGCAGCGCTGAGAACGCGACCTAGCGCGTCGCCAACTGCAGCCCAACGCGTGTGACCCAAGTG
>CANGCW010000042.1 GCA_947452525.1 Actinomycetota bacterium | reverse complement strand
TTGGTCGTCCGGAGTTCACACTCACAACGCTCTTTATGCGTTACTGCCTTCCGCAGATCTTCTTTATGGGAATCTTTGCTCTCCTTGGTCAAGTTGCAAATGCAAATAATAAATTCGGTCCGATGGCGTGGGCACCGGTTGTAAATAATCTGGTTGTTATTGGGGTCTTTGGTTATTACCTTTCCCTCAATCCACATTGGAGCGTTCGCACCATCTCATCACATGATGCAATGGTTCTCGGTATAGGAACAACACTTGGATATGTAGTGCAAGTCTTGGTTCTCATTCCTGTCATTCGCAAGACCGGGGTAAAACTTCGATTACGTTTTGATTGGAGCGATCCCGAGTTAAAGAAGTCGCTTCATATGGCGAGTTGGACTCTTCTCTTCGCTGCGATTAGTCAACTTGGCTATCTCTTCACTGTAAATCTCTCTACGCATGCAGCGCTCGCAGCAGAGCGGGCTCATATAACGACAGGCGTTGGATTTACTCCATATAACAATGCCTACTTCATCTTTATCCTGCCTCACTCGATTGTCACCCTCTCGCTCGTGACAGCGCTACTTCCACATCTCTCGCAACTCGTAATGGAGAAGCGCTTCAGTGATGTGCATGATCAGATTGTTAACACGATTCGCCTCGTAGGAATTTTGATTGTCCCTGCGGCAATTGGTTTCGCCCTCTTTGGGCCACTCATTGCTCGCTCTCTCTTCTTTGGAATCTCCACAGCAGATGCGAACTATGTGGGTTATGTCCTTGCAGGATTCTCCTTTGGACTTCTCCCATTAAGTATCAATTTGATCGCTCTCCGTGGTCTCAACGCCTTTGAGAATGTGAAATCTCAGGTCTGGAGCAACCTCGTGATGAATCTGGCTGCTGCGGCCTTCTCTGTTGGCGCCGCTCTACTTCTCCCGGCACGGTGGGTAACGGTGGGGCTCGCGGTGGCGTTGAGTTTGAGCTACCTAGTTGGCGTTGGTGCGACCTTTAGGTTGTTGAAGAGGTACGAGATCCATATTCGTGCCGGCGAAATCACTTTTTTTTACAGCAAGCTTGGGGCGCTCTTTGCGGTAGTTGCAATACCTTTGCGTCTTATTCAACCATCTCTTCCTGGGGGGAATATTCCTCAGCTAGCGATGGTTCTTGCAGTGAGTGGTGTTGGCTATCTCCTCGTAGCCAGAATGTTCAAAGTCAATGAAGTGAGCAGGGTTCTTTCGCTGCTCACCGGTCGAAGCGGGAGATAGGCTTTAACTATGAGCGAGATTCACGAATTAATTATTGTCGGCTCTGGTCCAGCGGGATACACAGCAGCGATCTATGCCGCACGTGCAGAGTTACATCCGATTGTTTATGAGGGTTCAGTAACTGCCGGTGGCGCGCTGATGAATACAACCGAGGTCGAGAACTTCCCTGGCTTTCCAACCGGAATCATGGGACCAGATCTTATGGATAACCTTCGTAAGCAGGCGCTCCGCTTTGGCGCAAAGTTGATTACCGATGACATTGTAAAAATGGATCTCTCGGGCGAAATTAAAACCCTTGAGGACGGTTCAGGAAATATTCTCTCTGCAAAGGCAGTTATTCTCGCAACGGGATCTGCATATAAAGAGATTGGTCTCGAGAATGAGAAGCGTCTCTCTGGACGCGGCGTCTCATGGTGTGCAACCTGCGACGGTTTCTTCTTCCGCGATCAGAATATTGCTGTCGTGGGCGGCGGAGACTCTGCGATGGAGGAGGCAAACTTCCTTACCCGCTTCGCATCAAAGGTAACTGTTATTCACCGTCGTGACTCACTCCGAGCATCAAAGATTATGGCTGAGCGCGCGATGGCTAATCCAAAGATTGAATTTATCTGGAATACCGAAGTCATCGATGTTCTTGGTGAGCAGAAGGTCAGCTCATTGAAGCTCCGTAACCTCGTCACAGGTGAAGAGTCAGAGAAGGATTTCTCCGCTCTCTTCGTTGCTATCGGACATACCCCACGTTCTGAGCTCTTGGTCGGGACCATTGATCTTGATGACGAGGGTTATGTAAAGGTTGAGGGGCGTTCAACACGGACAAATCTCACTGGAGTCTTTGCATGTGGCGATCTCGTTGACCATACCTACCGACAGGCAATTACCGCTGCCGGTTCAGGTTGCCAGGCTGCGCTCGACGCTGAGCGTTTCTTAGCAAATCTCTAATATTCATACTTTCCCAGAATTGCCCATTAAAATAGCGTTACTTACACCGAAGAAGAGGAAAAAATGAGCGCATTAACCGCTGTAACAGCTGCAAACTTTGAGGCAGAAGTTCTCAAGAGTTCAACACCAGTACTCGTCGATTTCTGGGCGGAGTGGTGTGGACCATGTAAAGCTGTCGGTCCAATCCTTGAAGAGATCGCTAAGGATCATGGCGGAAAGATCAAGATTGTTAAGTTGAATACCGATGAAGAGGCTGCAATTGCTATGAAATATGGCATCGTCTCTATTCCAACAATGAATGTCTTTGTAAATGGTGAGATTGTGAAGAGCATCGTTGGCGCAAAGCCAAAGCCAGCTCTTCTCAAAGATCTCGCTGAATATATCTAAACCTAGATTCTCTCAACATTGATGGATCTCTCTCGCGGCGATACCGGTGATGCGGTTGCGCTCCTCTGCAATACCCTCACGCGATTGGGGTTTCTCAATTCATCGCACTCATCATTTGATCACGAGGTTGAAGGCGCGGTTAAGGCCTTTCAACAAGAGCGTGGTTTGAGTGTTACAGGTGTTGCAAATTCTTTAACGCTTCAAGTCTTAGAAGAGGCGCGCTGGAAACTCGGTGATCGTTCACTCCAATTCACACCAACAAAGATGATGCGTGGCGATGATGTTGCTGCACTACAGACTCGTCTTATTGAGATGGGATTTAACTCAGGTCGCGTTGATGGAATCTTCGGTCCACGCACCGAGAGTGCGCTAAAAGATTTTCAGAAATCTGTTGGTGTAAAGGTTGATGGTAATTGCGGTCCCGCAACACTCCTCTCGATGATGCGTTTAATGAAGATTGTCTCTGGCGGTGCACCACTTCAACTTCGTGATGACGCGGCCCGCGCAGTTAAAGGTCCAGCACTTGCAAATAAAATTCTCGTTCTTGATCCTCGTTCAAAGGAGAGTGAAGAGATATCTTCTCTCCTCTTTGATATTGCTCTCCGACTTGAATCTCGCCTTATCGCGCTAGGAGTTGCGGTCTTTATGACGCGCAGTGCGGATGCGACTCCATCTTCACCATCACTGGAGGAGCGAATTGGCGTTGCGAATAAGAGCGCCGCAGATCTCGTTATCTCCTTTGATTGCGATAGCTATGGCAGTGAGAAGGCGGAGGGCTTTGCTACCTACTATTACGGCAGCGACGCCCATGGAATTCACTCCGTCGTTGGCGAGCGCTTTGCCAACTTGGTTCAGCGCGAGATTGCTGCCCGCACCGATCTCTTAGATTGCCGTAGCCACGCGAAGACTTGGGATCTCCTCCGCTTGGTCAAAGCGCCGATTGTGAAGATTGACCTTGGTTATGAGAGCCATCCCGGCGATATGCGCCGCTTGGCTGAGCAGAGCTTTCGCGAGACGATTGTTGAATCTCTGATGGTCGCAATCCAGCGCCTCTATCTCTCTGCTGAGAATGATGCGAAGACAGGTACATTAAAGATCTCCGACCTTCGTCGCGCAGGGATTCGCCGCTAAATCCCCACTCTTGCCCACCTAGAGATGTGGGAAGATTCGCAGATGAGCAACGAGATTACGCGATTTCATACCGGTGCCCCTGAAGGGTTAGAGAAACGCTTTGCTCAGCGCGCCGCCATGATGCAACCAAGTGAGATTCGCTCACTCTTCGCCGTAGCCTCACGCCCTGAGATCGTCTCACTCGCTGGTGGAATGCCTAACCTCTCGGCCCTACCAATGGAGATGTTCTCTCATGTGGTTGAGAAGTTAGTAAAAGAGAATGGCCAAGAGGCGTTGCAATATGGCAGCGGTCAAGGCCACCCGAAACTTCGTGAACAGATCTGCGATGTAATGGCCCTTGAAGGAATTCGCGCCCATCCAGATGATGTCATCGTGACCACCGGTTCACAGCAAGCCCTCGATTTAATCTCTCGTATCTTTATTGATCCAGGCGATGTTGTTCTTGCAGAGGCTCCCTCTTATGTTGGCGCTCTCGGAACATTCCATCAATATGAAGCGAGTGTCTGCCATGTAGAGATTGATAAAGATGGACTCATTCCTGATCGACTCCGTGAAGCGATCGCATCACTTCGCTCGGAGGGACGGAAGATTAAGTTCCTCTATCTCATTCCTAATTATCAGAATCCAGCTGGAGTAACACTTACAGCTGATCGCCGCACTGAGATTCTCGATATCTGCCGCGAAGAGAAGATCTTCGTTGTTGAAGATAATCCTTATGGTCTCCTTGGATTTGAGAAGCCATCACCTAATGCGATGCGCGCGGAAGATTCAGAGAATGTGATCTATCTTGGATCATTCTCGAAGACGATTGCTCCAGGATTCCGCGTGGGTTGGACCCTCGTCCCACAAGCGTTGAAGGAGAAGTTAGTCATTGCTGCAGAGTCATCGATTCTCTGCCCATCAAACTTCTCTCAACTCGCGATCTCAAGTTATCTTGCAGATCAACCATGGCGAGATCAGATTGCATCTTTCTGTAATCTCTATCGCGAACGCCGCGATGCAATGTTGGAGAGCCTTGATCTCTACTTCCCTAAGGGTGCAACCTGGACCAAGCCAGATGGTGGCTTCTACGTCTGGGTAACACTTCCACCAGAGATTGATACAAAGGCGATGGTCCCTGATGCGATTGCAGCGAAGGTTGCTTATGTTCCAGGAACAGCCTTCTACGCCGATGGTCTAGGAAGTTGGTCGATGCGTCTCTCGTATTGCTATCCAACACCTGAGCGTATCCGTGAAGGTATTAAGGCTCTGGGTGGCGTTGTCTCGCGTGAGATGGCGCGTAGACAACTCCTTTAAATCTTTAACTCTTGCGACCTTGAATGTAGCGAGAGATACGTTGTAAATCTTCTAGATCTGCAAACTCGATTGAGATGCGGCCCTTCTCTTTTCCTAGCTCAACACTGACGCGTGTATCGAGCGCATCCTCAAGCTCATCGCTCACCTGTTGAAGAAGTGGTGAGAGAGTCTGAACTTTCTTGTTGCTCTTACTCTTTGTTGGCTGGTTATTTCGTGCCATCAGCGCAACGACTTCTTCAACAGCGCGAACACTCAATCCTTCGGCGATGATTTTTGTGGCTAACTGTTCGATCTCGTGTTCATCAGTCAGCGTGAGTAGTGCTCGCGCATGACCTGCACTTAATACCCCTGCAGCGAGTTTTCTCTGTACTGATGCTGGAAGATTGAGAAGGCGGAGCGTGTTGGAGATTGCAGGACGAGACTTTCCGATCTTGATTGCAAGTTCATCATGTGTGTATCCGAAATCGTTGAGAAGGTTCTGGTATGCAGCGCCCTCTTCGAGTGGATTTAATTGACTGCGATGAAGATTTTCTAGAAGAGCTTCACGAAGTAACTCTTCATCTTTTGTCTGTCGGATGATGACTGGAATCTTTGTTAACCCTGCAAGCTTTGATGCGCGAAGTCGTCGCTCACCCATAATCAATTCATACTTGCCACCATCGATTGCGCGAACAACTGGTGGTTGTAGTACTCCGACTTCTCGAATCGATGCAGAGAGTTCA
Source organism: Actinomycetota bacterium (assembly GCA_947452525.1). Taxonomy (GTDB): domain Bacteria; phylum Actinomycetota; class Actinomycetes; order Nanopelagicales; family Nanopelagicaceae; genus PALSA-747. Next base: position 2,050 of record CANGCW010000042.1, on the reverse strand, counting down.
CTCAATGCAACTTCGTCAAAGATTAAACGTGGTTGACGTGGATTAGGAAGAATAAGATTGATATCAATTTCATTTTGATCTGCAACAACTACACCAGTACTTGTGGTGATGGGAGTTGTGTTTACTGGAGTATTAGGAATGAGTGCATCGAGTCCTCGACCAAGTCCACCTTTACGTGCTGTACTCATCCTCGCTCCATTCCATTATTAACTACTCCTGCACCGCGATCAGCGATTGCACGAGCAACTTGCATATATGCAATCGCTCCCGGAGATGCGGCGTCATATGTCATCACTGTCTGCTTAAAAGATGGCGCCTCTGAAACGCGCACTGCACGTGGAATAGGAATATCAATGAGTTCGCGTGGGAAGTGGTTACGGACTTCATTTGCGACATCGTTTGCTAGTCGTGTCCGTGAATCGAACATTGTTAAGAGAATGGTGGAGAGATGCACCTTTGGATTAAGGGCGCGTTGCACCTTCTTCAATGTCTCAATGAGAAGTGATACGCCTTCGAGTGAGTAGTACTCACATTGCACTGGAACGAGAACTTCCTCGGCCGCAGTGAGTGCGTTAATAGTGAGAAGACCAAGGCTTGGTGGGCAATCGATAAAGATGTAGTCATAACGTTGGCCACGAGCGATTCGATCCTCCAGGAGGTCGGCGATGGCGAACTTTAAAACTGTCTCACGGGCAACCATATTGACCATGGAGACTTCGGCGCCTGCTAACTCCTGATTCGCTGGTGCGCATTCAAGGTCAGGAAATCCCGCGACTTTTTGGATAATTGAGGCGAGTGGGGCTTCATCGACCAGGACATCGAACATTCCGGCGCCGCTGCGATCTACGCCAAGGGCGGTGCAGGCATTTCCCTGGGGATCAAGGTCGATAACGAGGACTTTGAGGCCACCCATAGCGAGCGCGGCGGCGATATTTACTGCGGAGGTGGTCTTACCTACCCCGCCCTTCTGGTTGGCAACGGTGAAGATTCGAGTCTGAAGCGGGTGGGGCATCGCCTCTTTGAGGCGGCGGATACCGATAACTGCCTTGGGGGCTGTTTCATGTGAAACATTGACCGGATCGCTCATGGCTCAATCTAAGCAGTAAAGGTTGCTTGAGTAAAAAGGGAGCAAAAAGGAGAAAAAGAGGGCTAAATACTCTTCCGGACCTCAACGATACGGGCGGTCTCAAAACCTTCCAGCTCCACAACGTGGAGGAAGGTCTCAGTATTTGCTTTGGTGGAGGTCTCATCGATCTCACTCTGGGCCGACTCCCCTTTAATTGCGAGGAGGGAGCCTTTCGAGGAGATAAGGGGCCAGACCATAGGGAGAAGTTTTGGAAGGGGCGCAACGGCGCGGGCGGTGACGATATCGAAGGAGCGCTTAACGCTCTCTGCCTTGCCGCGGATAACAGTAATAGGGAGGTTGAGCTCAGCCACCACCTCATGAAGGAAGTCGACCCTCCGCTGGAGGGGTTCAACAAGGGTGAGGCGAAGGTCGGGGCGGGCTAGGGCGATAACAATTCCAGGGAGTCCTGCTCCGGAGCCGATATCGGCAACAGAGGCTCCCTCTCTCATCAGGGTAGTGACTGGGATGCAGTTAGCAATATGGCGCTCCCAGATCCGCTCCCCCTCTTTTGGTCCAATCAGACCACGTTCAATTCCCCATGTTCCGAGGAGTTCGGCATAGCGAACTACCTCACTCTGACGCTCAGCGAAGTACCGCTCAAGGAGAGTTTCACGTGAAACAACCATGGGTGGGGGCTACTTAGGCCGATTCAGGGAGAACAACGACGCAGCGGTGTGGGTCTTCACCCTCAGATTCGCTGGTGAGGCCGATCTCTTGAATGGTGTCATGGATGACCTTACGCTCGAAGGCATTCATCGGCTTCAACTTGATGCTCTCACCGGTCGACTTCACCTCTTCTGCAATCTCACGGGCGAGCTTTGCCAGCTCCTCCTTCTTCTGAGAGCGGAAGTTGTCGATATCGAGCATCAGGCGGCTGCGATCTCCGAGGCTAGTCTGAACCGCGAGGCGGGTCAGCTCCTGGAG
>CANGCW010000041.1 GCA_947452525.1 Actinomycetota bacterium | reverse complement strand
GCCGTCCAGAGAATCTTTGAACCCTTATCTGTCCAGATACCGGCAGAGAGACCAAATGGGGTGTTATTCGCCTTATCAATCGCCTCTTGCGGAGTACGGAAGGTGAGTACGGAGAGAACAGGCCCGAAGATCTCCTCCTGTGCAATGCGGTGCGCCTGAGTCACGCCAGTAAAGACAGTTGGTCGGAACCAGAAGCCCTTCGATGGCAGATCGCATCCGCTATCCCAACGATGTGCGCCCTCTTCCGCGCCGGAGTCAGCGAGCTCTTTAATCTTTGCTAATTGAGCGCCGGAGTTAATTGCACCCATATCGGTGTTCTTATCCATAGGGTCACCGACGCGAATCTGCGCCATACGACGTTGCAACTTCTCCTTGATTTCATCATGAACACTCTCTTGAACAAGGAGGCGAGAGCCTGCGCAACAGACATGTCCCTGATTGAAGAAGATGCCATTAACGATGCCCTCGATTGTTTCGTCAATCGCTGCATCTTCGTAAACGATATTTGCGCCCTTGCCTCCGAGTTCTAGAGTCAGGCTCTTCTTAGTTCCAGCAACGCTTCGAGCAATCAGCTTTCCAACTTCCGTAGAACCAGTAAATGCAATCTTGTCGATACCCGGGTGATTGACGATATGTGCTCCTGTTGCACCATCACCCGTGATGATGTTGACGACTCCAGCAGGTAGATCTGCTTGTTGGCAGACTTCGGCAAAGAGGAGCGCTGTGAGAGGAGTTGTCTCTGCAGGCTTTAGAACAACGGTATTTCCAGCTGCAAGAGCTGGTGCAATCTTCCATGCCAACATGAGAAGCGGAAAGTTCCACGGAATGATCTGGCCGGCAACGCCAAGTGGCTTTGGGCTCTCGCCAACGCCGGCATGCTCCAACTTATCTGCCCAACCTGCGTGATAGAAGAAGTGGGCTGCGGCTAGCGGAATATCAGCGTCGCGGGTCTCGCGAATTGGTTTTCCATTATTGAGCGTTTCTAGAACTGCGAATTCGCGTGCACGCTCCTGCAGAATGCGGGCGATACGGAAGAGATACTTTCCACGCTCTGATGGAGATAACTTCGACCAGACCTTTGTGTAAGCAGTGCGAGCTGCTGTTACCGCTTTATCAACATCCTCTTTCGATGCATATGCAACCTTAGAGAGGACCTTCTCATTCGCCGGGTTAATTGTTGGAAAGGTCTTTCCGCCTTTGGCGGCGACGAACTTGCCGTTGATGAAGAGGCCATAGGAATCAGCGATACTTACAACAGATGCAGACTCAGGAGCTGGGGCATATTCAAAGGTCATAATTAATCCAATGTGACGTAGTTAGGGCCAACGTAGTGACCATCCCGGAGTTTCATTCTCTGCATAAGCAAATCATTTAGTAACGCACTGGCACCGATTCGGAAAAGCTCTGGATTTAACCATTCGGATCCGGCGGTCTCATTGACCAGAACCAACTGCTTAATTGCATCCTTTGTATTGCGGATTCCACCAGCAGGCTTGACGCCAATCTTCACGCCAGTCTGCTTGTAGAAATCGCGAACCGCCTCCAGCATCACCAGCACAACAGGTGCGGTCGCAGCTGGCGAGATCTTTCCGGTCGAGGTCTTAATGAAATCTGCGCCAGCGGCCATTGCGAGGAAAGAGGCCTTACGGACGTTATCCAAAGTAACCAGCTCGCCAGTCTCAAAGATGACCTTGAGGTGGGCTCTATCTCCGCATAACTCCTTGATGTAAACGATTTCAGTAAAGACCTTCATTAAATCCCCTGCGAGGAATGCGCCGCGATCGATGACCATATCGATCTCAGTTGCACCAGCATCGAGAGCATCTTGAGTATCGCGGATCTTTACTTCGCGCGATGCGCGACCTGATGGAAATGCTGTTGAAACCGCAGCAACCGGAATCATCTCTCCACCAATTGCATCTAAATGTTTGCGAGCAACGGAGACCATATCGTTGTAAACACAGATTGCTCCGACATGAGGAACAGTTGGGTCAGATGGATCTGGTCGCACTGCTTTGTTGCAGAGTGCGCGAACTTTTGCAGGAGTATCTGATCCTTCAAGAGTTGTTAGATCAATCATCGAGATGGCGGTATCGATTGCCCAACTCTTCGATGTGGTCTTGATGCTTCGCGTTGCAAGCATCGCTGCACGGGCATGCGCCCCAACTTCATCAACGGGTGGCAATGATTGGAGCATCCCGCGTAGGGAGCTCTCCGAACCATCAACTAATAACATGCGCCACCCTCCATCAACTTTGGCGATTCTATCCAATCAGACCACCCATTTACTAGGTAAAAAGAGTCGAAATCTATTCACGCGCACTATTTCTGGCTAACCTAAGGCAATGAGCGCTACACCTATCATTCTTGATTGCGATCCTGGCCACGATGATGCAATGGCAATCATCCTCGCTGCATATAACCCAAAGATTAAGTTGCTTGGAATTTCAACGGTCTCTGGCAATGGAGCAATCGAGAAGGTCACGCAGAATGCACTACGCGTCTGTGCCCTTGCAAAGATCAATGTGCCTATCGCGCAAGGCTCTGGCGTATCACTTCTAGGTGCAGCTGAAGCCGCTACTGATATTCATGGCGAGACGGCGCTCGATGGCGCAGATCTCCCATCTCCCACCTTTGAACTCGAGAAGATGAGCGGCGTCGAGCTGATAGGCAAGTTAGTCCGTGAATCCTCCGAGAAGGTAACGCTCGTAGCAACAGGGCCACTGACAAATATCGCCCTCTTCTTAAAGCTATATCCAGAGTTAGTGAGCAACGTTGAGAAGATTGTCTTTATGGGCGGCAGCGCTACCCGCGGAAACCGCACTCCGTATGCAGAGTTCAATATCTGGATGGATCCAGAGGCATGCGATGTCGTGCTGAAGTCGGGCCTGCCACTCACGATGTGCGGACTAGATGTAACCCACCAAGCGCTCGTCACCAAAGAGGTCTTTGGCGAACTGGAGGCGATGGGAACTGAACTATCGAAGAAGATCATCGGACTTATGAAGTTCTTTGCAAAGACTTACGACGAGGTCTTCGAGATGCCAGATCCACCACTGCACGATCCAGTTGCCGTTGCAGTGCTCATCGATGCATCCGTTGTGAAGTCGAAGTTCGTCAACGTTGAGTGCGAACTCAAGGGCGAATTCACCCGTGGTGCAACAGTTGTTGATCTTTTCAATAGAGGTGGCGGCGAGCAGAATTGCACAGTCGCGCTAGAGCTTGATGCCCCTAAGTTCTGGAGCCTCATGCTCGATGCCGTCAGAGCAGCCGGAGCTGCCTCTTAACCTACGTCCTTACCGGCAGCCTTATCTGCCGCGATGATCTCTCGCAGAGCCTGTACAGCGGTATCAAGGAGAGTATCTAGCGGTGGCATGGGATCAACGCCGTGCATTGCCATAACGCCACCAGCGCGGACGCGGAGCATTGAAGCGATAACGAAGAGCGCCGATGCCTCCATCTCAGAGCAGAGCGCTCCACCGATCTCCCATGCGCGCCAACGGTTCAAGAGGTTCTGTGAAACGCCCATTCGCTCTGGCTCGTGCTGGCCATAGAACGAGTCCTTCGATTGTGTAATACCGGTGCGCGTTACTGCACCCGTCTTCTTCGCTGCTCGCTGAAGTGCAAGCACGAGATCGATATCGGCAATCGCTGGGAATTCGATCGGCATGTAGTGAAGTGATGTCCCCTCATCGCGAATAGCACCCGTGATAATTGCGAGCTCTCCAGACTTAATATCCTTCTGAATTGCGCCCGATGTGCCGACCCGGATAAATGTATCTGCACCGACGCGGACGAGCTCCTCAAGAGCGATCGCAGCAGATGGGCAGCCGATACCAGTTGAAGTGACAGAGACCTTTACGCCATCGAGGTAACCCGTGTACGTGACGTACTCACGGTTGGATGCAACTAACTGCGGATTATCGAAGAGGCGTGAGATAGGTTCGCAGCGACCAGGGTCACCTGGGAGCAGAACGTACTTACCAACGTCGCCCTTTTGAAGTTGAACGTGATATTGCTTTCCGTTATCTGATTCCATCGTTACATCTCCTTGTTTTAGTTAGAGCGTCTTAACCCGTTGAATAAAGAACTCCATGAAGCCATCCACATCGACACCCATGGCTACCTTCGCATTTGGCTTCTCGCCAGTTGCATAAAAGTGATCCGCTGTCGTCTTTGCAGTGGTGTGATTACCCGCAAGCTCAACTGTCACGTAGTAATCGCGATAAGTACAGAGCTCTGGGCGAACCAAGAGCGCTGCTGCGAGCGGATCATTAATCGCACATCCATCGATCTTCTGATATTCATCGTGGAACTCCATATAAAAACGCGTTGAATCCTCAATAAACTTCACAATCTCACTCCGCGCGCCATCGAGTGCCTTAATGTGGCGTGGCTGGAATATGCACTGGTAGGTCACATCCAGTGGAACAATGGTGAGATCAAAACCAGTTCGAAGCATCAGGTCGTAGGCATGCGGGTCGCAGAAGACGTTGTATTCAGCGCTCGGTGTTGCATTTCCAGGGAAGTGAATAGAGCCACCCATCGATACAACATTCTTTATTAGCGGAATAATGGTGGGGTCTTTACGGATGGCAAGTGTGAGATTGGTTACCGGGCCAATCATCAAAAGAGTGATCTCATGTGGGTACTTGTGAACGAGTTCAATGATGAGGTCAACAGCGTGCTTAGTATCCACGCTCTTCGATGATGTTGGTAACTTTGCATAACCTAAACCACCATCACCATGAGTCTCCTCCGCAACGGTAAGAGACTTTACGAGCGGTTCACTTGCGCCGCGCGCAATGGGTACGTTGAGTAGGCCTGCAAGTTCGGCAATATCCAACGCGTTGCGAGCGCATTTATCGACAGAGGTATTGCCGTGCGTGACCGTGATTGCTTCAAGGGTTACTTCTGGCGAGGCGGCGAGCAGAAGAAATGCGAGCGCATCATCAATGCCTGGATCGGTATCTAGAATGACTCTCATTGCCTTTGCTCCCCTGCGTGTTTCTTTCGGTAATCAAGAACACCATATAAAGCGATAACTGTCGAGATGGCGGCAGAGGCGGTTACGACATCAAAGCCATTCCATGCTCCGAAGTGGTTGACGACCAATCCCACGATGAAACTTCCCAAAGTGATGCCTAATGAGATTGCTGCCCCAAGATAAGCGAAGGCCTCATTGAGGCGATCTGCGGGCACGAGCTCCTTTGCAAAGGCGTTAGCTGCGATGAGCGTTGGCGAGATTGCAAGACCTGAGAGCGCCACGAGCCAGGCAAGCGCCCCATAGTTATGGATAAATAGGAGGGTTGAGGTTGCAACGGTCATAAAGGCGAGGGCAATGGCGTAACGAGAGCCTGCTGCACTCTTCCAGTTATGCAGGCCGTAAAGAGTGCCTGCTACCAGGCTTCCGATGGAGTAGAGAGCGACGAGGATACCTCCGCTGCTCTCATGCCCCTCAAGCTTTGCAGAGGCGAGAATGGCGACGGTGTTGCCTCCAAAGACCATGCCTAAGAAGGTAAGAGAAAGTAGGAGCGCCTTCATATCTGGGTAAGAGATGAGGCCACCCACGCGCTTCTCCCGATTCTGGGCAATGTCGTGGTGGTTGGCAGAGAACGCAATCCCGAGGGTGCCCACAACAAGAAAGCCGAGTGAGACCTGCATTGAGAAAGCCGGTGAACGCCAGCCATAGAGAATGCCAGCGAGGGCGGGGCCGGTAACAAAGGCGATCTCATCCAAGACCGCTTCAATGGAGAGGGCACGGCCAAGCTCGTTCTGATCGGTAAGGGCTCTGCTCCAGCGGGTTCGCGTAAAACTTCCGATGTTAGGAAGGGAGGCACCGGCGAAAGCTGCAGCCAACATAATTGCAAAGGTTGAGCTGTGACTGAAGTGAATCAGCGCGAGGATAGAGGTGAAATTTACTGCAGCAATCGGAAGGATGACTCTGCGGGTTCCAAAGCGATCTGCCGCTTGCCCAAACTTTGGACCGAAGATTGCTCCCGCCAATGTGTAACTAGCTGAGGCAAGCCCCGCAATTGCATAGGAGTCTCTCGTCTTTGCGATGAGGAGGACGATACCAACTGGGTTCATCGCAAGTGGCATACGTCCGAGCATGCCGAATCCAAATGTCTGAAGTGCACGTGGTTTACGTAGCGCGCTTACATACGACCCAAGCAAGCATTGCCTCGTATCTCTAGAAGTTCTGTAGCGGAGTTGCGCATTAGTACATAATTGTTTTTGTGAGGTGATGTGGCCAATGAGTGGCGTGATACGCCTTCCAGAAGCGGAAATCAACCTGTGGTTGCAAGAGCGGAGTGAGACCTGGGCGGCGAGCGTTAATCGCATCCGTCAACTTCGCAATCGAATAGATGGAAGAGGCGCGAAGTTCAATCTCTGCGATGCTATCTCGCTTCACCTCAGTCAATGAGTTGATCTGCGCCTCAAGCTCTGGCGTGTACTCGAAGATACCTGTTACACGTAGACCGACGGGCACGATGTAATCGGCAAAGGCGGTCAACATATGTGCATCTTCCAGCGCCCATGCCCCGCGAGGTGAGAGCGCAAGATGCATACCCCAGATACCAAGTTGAGCGAGCTTATAAATCTCTACCTTCTTACCGTTGTAATCGCTCACATCTTCAAAGCGAGGGAACTCAGTAACGAGGCGCTCTAGCAGTCCATTGCCATCGGCGTAGAGGCGCGGCGCGCAGTCTCGGACGAAGGTATGGAACTTGCCGCCATAACTCGCAACGAGCTTCTCCCCCACTTCACGAAGAAGTGCGACTCGCTCTTCGAGCATGGGGATTTCAATGTTCCCTGAGAAGATATGCGCCAACTGCTCGCGCGTGATATTTGCAAGATAGTGGCCATCGAAGAATGGAATTCCCTCTTTAATGGTGCGATGGAAACATGCGCCCATCGCCTCGCTATCGGAGTAGGTCTTACCCATGTACTCCGTCTCAAACTTCACACCGGTAGCGAAGTTGGTGAAGGCAAAATTCAAGACATTGGTGACGAGGGTGAGATCCATTAAGAAATCTGGATCGTTACCGAAATCGAAGAGGGACGAGCCATCAGGCTTTGCAAACTCCTCATAAGCCATCCAATCGGCAACCTCGTCGATCTTCTGCTCGTTAACGTGGACGAGAGTGGCGCTCTCAACTACTGGGATAACGCTCTTAAGAACACCGCTCTGCCACATCTCTTGAGATCCAGACACGAATTACTCTTCTCCCTTGCGATACGGCGCACCTGCCATGGCAGGTGGTCGCAGCCTTTGTGAAAGGAATGCAAGCACAATAAGGGTTGTGAGGTTAGGGAACACTGTGACGAGCTCTCCTGGAACTTCCTTCTGAATAAAGAAGTAGAGAAGCACTAGCCCGCCAGATGCGAGCGCAATAAGTGCAGACTTGATCTTCTTCTGCCACAACTTGATGAAGAAGATCAACGCTGCAATTGCAACGATTGCAAGCAGGGTTGCGTGCACAGAGTCTGATTGGCGGATACGGAGCGCATCAGTCCAACCAAAGAGAACAGATCCGGCAAGAACGCCCATTGGGCGCCAGTTGCCGAAAATAACTGTGGCAAGACCGATATAACCGCGACCTGCTGTCTGGTTCTCTAAGTAGTGTCCAGTGGAGACCACGGAGATATATGCGCCACCTAGCGCTGCCAACATGCCTGATACTGCAATTGCGATAAAGCGAGTGCGATAGACATTAACGCCGAGTGACTCTGAGGCGACAGGGTTCTCACCGGAGAAGCGGACGCGGAGTCCAAACTTCGTC
>CANGCW010000040.1 GCA_947452525.1 Actinomycetota bacterium | reverse complement strand
GCACGTAACGGAGTCTACGTATCCAATATCGAACATAAGATGGGAATCAATATCTCTGCAACGTGTGAAATGGTGCTCGGAGAGAAGGAACCTGCAGTCGGTTACTTACTTGGTGATGTGCATAATGGAATTGCACAGATGTTTAAGGTCATTGAATTTGCTCGCATGATGGTGGGAACTAAGGCGATTGCAACACTGAGCGCCGGTTACCAGCAAGCGCTCTCGTATGCAAAGGTACGTATTCAAGGCGGCGATATGAAGGTGATGAACGATAAGGCGAGCCCTCGCGTATCGATCATTCACCATCCTGATGTCCGTCGTTCGCTGATGGTGCAGAAGTCTTACTCAGAAGGCCTACGTGCTCTTGTTCTCTACACCGCCTCTATTCAAGATGCAGTTCTTATTGCAAAGGCGGACGGTGGAGATGAGAAGGAGCTGAAGCGTCTCGAGGCGCTCAATGACCTCTTGCTCCCTATTGTTAAGGGTTACGGCTCAGAGAAGTCATGGACTCTCCTTGGTACAGAATCACTTCAGACCTTCGGTGGCTCTGGATTTACTAAGGATTGGCCACTGGAGCAGTACGTACGTGATGCAAAGATCGATACCTTGTACGAAGGTACGACTGCGATTCAAGGACTCGACTTCTTCTTCCGAAAGATTGTGAAGGATGGCGGTAAGGCGCTTGGCGCGCTTGCCAAGGAGATTGGTACATACGCTGCAGCAGGTGGAGCGCTTCCTGAAGAGAAGGCGGCGCTTGCAAAGGCGCTAGAAGAAGTCAATGCGATGGTTGGCGCACTCGTCGGTCACACGATGGCATCGCAAGAGAAGTCAGATGAGATCTACAAGGTCGGCCTCAACACCAGCAAGCTCTTGATGTGCGTTGGCGATGTGGCACTCGCTTGGCTACTTCTTCGCCAAGCCGATATCGCAACCGCGAAGTTAGCGGCGGGCGATAAGGAGAGTGACTTCTACACCGGCAAAGTAGCCTCAGCACAGTTCTTCGTTCGGACTGTGCTTCCTCACATCACTGCAGATCTGACAGTAATTAATAGTGAGAATGGTTCACTCATGGAGATACCTGAATCCGCTTTTTAAGTTAATCTTCACGGATGCTGAAGAGACATCGCGGTGAACTACTTTTAATTGCTGGAGCAGTCTTCTTCTCCGCAAATGGCGTCGTCTCCAAGTGGGTACTTGAATCGGGTCTCTCCGCAATGCGCATGACCCAGTTCAGGTCAACCTTTGCCTTCCTTGTCTTCTTTATCTATCTCGCACTCCGCAATCGCGAATCGATGAAGGCAAAGCTCTCGGAGATTCCTACCCTCTTCGCCTTTGGAATCTTCGGATTCGCCGCGGTACAAGGTTTCTACTTCTTCTCGATTGCCAGACTGCCCGTAAGTATCGCTCTCATTATTGAGTTCACTGCGCCGATGTGGATTGCGCTCTGGCTCCGTTTTGTCCGTAAAGAGAGCGTCTCGTCATCAATGTGGGTTGGTCTCGCTCTTGGCCTCTCTGGGCTCACGCTTCTTGCCCAAGTCTGGCGCGGCCTCACCTTCGATGGCCTCGGCATTATCTCTTCTCTCCTTGATGCGCTCGCTCTCGCTACCTATTTCCTCATGTCCGGTGCGCTAGGTAATAAGCGTGGTGGACCTGAATTGTTGATGTGGGGACTTGGTACAACGGCGCTCTTCTTTGCCATCGTTCAACCCTGGTGGAGTTATCCAACCTCTATCTTGAGTAAATCAATTGAACTTCATGGCCGCTTTGCCGGACATCATCTACCCGGTTGGCTCTTACTTACCTATGTCGTCCTACTAGGCACCGTCCTGCCGTACTTCTGTGTGATCGAGGGCGTTCGTGCGACGAACCCATCGACTGCTAGCGTGATTGGAATGCTTGAACCTGTCCTTGCGGGTGTCTTCGCGTGGATTGCGCTCAATGAGCGCTTCAACCTCATCCAACTCCTTGGGGCTGGCGTTGTACTCGTTGGTATTTACATCGCAGATAAGGCGAGCACGAAGAACGAGAGCGCAGAAGTAAAGTAAATTTCACCTATGGAGAACTTTGCAGATCTACTCAAGGCAAATGAAGAGTTTGTTGCCTCTTTCAAATCTGAAGCGCTTGGCGGTGCAGCACTTAAGGGTCTCGCGATTGTTACCTGTATGGACTCTCGTATCGATCCACTACGTATCGTTGGTATGCATGCTGGTGATGCGAAGATTCTCCGTAATGCAGGTGCACGTGTAACTGAGGATGTTCTTCGTACGCTGATTCTTGCAACACACCTCTTAGGAGTAAATCGCGTTCTTGTGATGCCGCATACTGATTGCCGAATGGCGAGCGGAACCGAAGATGAGATCCATGCAGCAATCAAAGAGAGCAGTGGTGTAGATACCCGAAGTATCGAGATCCGCACAGTGAAAGATCCCCTCGCTGCACTCGAGAAAGATATTCTCCGGATTGAGACCTACCCCTTCCTCAAAGAAGGAGTGAAGGTGATGGGCGCGATCTACGATGTGAAGAGCGGAAAGCTCTCACCAGTTAATCTTTAATAAAGCTCTCACTAGGCGCTGAGAATGGCGCCGCCATATCTGCAAAACGCGCAAAGTGAAGTTGAGCTGCAACCTGGAGTGTTCGGGTTGGACCGTTACGGTGCTTCACAACGTTCATATCTGCTTCACCAGGACGAACTTGTGCGTCATATAACTCGTCGCGGTGGAGCAGGATTACCACGTCTGCATCCTGCTCAATAGAGCCTGATTCACGGAGATCTGAGAGCATCGGCTTCTTATCTGCACGTTGTTCGGATGAACGGTTCAACTGTGAGATTGCAATGACAGGAATCTCGAGCTCCTTAGCGAGCAACTTCAAATTACGTGAGAACTCGGAGACCTCTTGCTGACGGCTCTCTACGCGCTTACCTGATGTCATCAGCTGGAGGTAATCGATAACGATTAATTTGAGATTATGGCGCTGCTTGAGGCGACGAGCCTTCGCGCGAATCTCCATCAGCGAGAGGTTTGGAGAGTCATCGATAAAGAGTGGAGCTTCTGAAATCTCACCCATGCACTTAGCGATTGATTGCCACTCTGTGTCATTCATCTGACCAGATCGGATCGAGTTCAAACTTACGCGCGCCTCTGCAGAGAGCATTCTCATGGTGATTTCAGAGCGTGACATTTCAAGGGAGAAGATGACTGCGGCGTTACCATCTTTAATTGCGGCATGGCGTGCGATATCGAGGCCAAGCGTTGACTTGCCAACTGCAGGACGCGCAGCGATAACAATCATATTTCCTGCTCGGAATCCACCCGTGAGCTCATCGAGATCTTTAAAGCCGGTCTTAACGCCATGCTCGACTTCGCCCTTAGAGAGAGCTTCCATCTCATCGAGCGCCTCTGGAAGAAGATCTGCCAGACGTACATAATCCTCACTCGCGCGATGTTCTGTAACTTGATAAATCTCTTGCTGTGCAAGATCTACAGAGTCATCGACATCGCCCTCTTCGTTATAACCAATCTGCACAATCTTTGTGCCGGCCTCAACGAGGCGACGGAGTACTGCGCGATCGCGAACAATCTTTGCGTAGTAGCCAGCATTCGCGGCAGTAGGAACAGAGCTCATCAATGTATGGAGATAAGGGGCGCCACCAGCGCGGGCAATGTCGCCGCGCTTTGTTAACTCACCGCTCACAGTGATCGGATCTGCAGGATCTCCACGACCATAGAGATCAAGAATTGCATCGTAAATTAATTGGTGAGCAGGGCGGTAGAAGTCACGCTCTTTGATTGTCTCGATGACATCTGCGATGGCATCTTTACTGAGGAGCATTCCACCGAGGACGCTCTGCTCCGCCGCAAGATCTTGTGGTGGTGTGCGCTCGAACTCGATGCTCTGGGTTTGGTTATTTCCAGAACGTGGTGGAAGTTCAGCGAGGCTCATGGGGCAATCCTCTCGGTAAGCGCCGACAGGGGCGAACTCTGCTCGAGTGGGGTGTGTATGAGCGTGGGGATAAGGGTGGGGTTTATGGTGGGTAAGTTGTGGATAGGTAGTGGATAAGTGTGGATAAGCGGTGGATGGCACGCGTAATTGAGCGCAGAGAGCTGGGGATAAAGTTAAATCTCGCTATCTCATTATGTGAATGGGGGCAATAAAAAACGGGCCGGAGCGTGAGCCCCGACCCGTTTCGCGTTGAATCAGATTAACCGGCGACAACTACCAATGAGATATTGGCTGTTACTGCGCTGTGGAGGGTGACCTTCACTGCGTAGCTGCCAAGCTTCTTGATATGGCCAACCGGCTTGATGCGGTGGCGATCGATATCGAGGGCCGTTGATGCCTTGATAGCTGCAACGATGTCCTTATCTGTAACAGATCCGAACATTGAGCCTGTGGCTCCAACCTTTACCTTGACGGTGATCTCGCTCTTCTCAAGGGTCTCCTTGATTTCTAGAGCGTGATCGCGATCGCGGATCTCACGTGTTGCGCGAGCGCGACGGATACCCTCGATCTGCTTCTCTCCGCCCTGTGACCATGCGATTGCATTGCCACGTGGAAGGAGGAAGTTACGTGCGTAACCATCTTTTACAGTTACAACATCGCCTGCGGCACCTAGGCCGGTGACTTCACGAGTAAGGATGAGTTTCATATCTGTCATCTCCCCTTATCGAGCTGTCGATGTGTAAGGCAGAAGCGCCATTTCGCGGGAATTCTTAACCGCGGCGGCTACTGCACGCTGATGTTCTGTGCAAGCACCTGTAACTCGACGAGCACGGATCTTGCCGCGATCTGAGATGTACTTGCGAAGTGTTGCGATGTCCTTGTAGTCGATGTAGTTAACCTTTTCACGACAGAAAGAACATGGCTTCTTCTTAAACTTCTTCATCGCTGCAGCCGATAGCTTTGGCGCTACCTTCTTTGGCTTCAGCGTCTTATTACTTCTTGCTCCCACTTTGGTGCTCCTTTGAGGATGCCTCGCTTGTTAATCGAAATCAACTAACGAGAATGGTCTGGTTAATAAATTAGTTAGAACGGTGGCTGTTCATCAGCAGCAGTGTTGCCCCATGAGCTGCCACCAACTGGTGCAGCTGACCATGGGTCATCTGATGCGACTTCAGCGGCTGGAGCGAAACTTCCGGAAGATTTTCCAGATGTCTTTGTCACCTTTGCGGTTGCGTTGCGAAGTGATGGACCTACCTCGTCAACCTCAACCTCATAGACGGTGCGCTTCTCGCCTTCTTTAGTTTCATAAGAGCGTTGCTTCAAACGTCCAGTGACAATTACGCGCATTCCGCGGGTAAGTGACTCTGCAACATTCTCAGCCGCTTGGCGCCAGACATTGCATGTGAGGAAGAGGCTATCGCCATCTTTCCACTCATTCGTTGCCTTATCGAGATAACGTGGAGTCGAAGCGACGGTGAACTTTGCAACTGCAGCACCGTTAGGTGTGAAGCGAAGTTCTGGATCACTTGTGAGATTTCCAATTATCGTGATGTTTGTGTCACCAGCAGCCATTGCGTATGCCTCTTATTCTGGACGGACGACTTTGGTACGAAGCACAGCTTCGTTCAAGTTGAGTTGGCGATCGAGTTCTTTGATCGCTTCTGGACCACAGTGCAAATCAGCAACAGCGTAGATGCCTTCTGACTTCTTGTTGATTTCGAAAGTCATACGGCGGCGGCCCCAGATGTCGAGCTTATCGACGGTTCCACCACTGTCTTTGATGATCTTGAGGTATGTATCAAGACTCGGAGCGACTGTGCGTTCTTCTAATTCTGGATCAAGGATGACCATGATTTCATAGTGACGCATGCGTTAACCCAACCTCCTCTGGACTAAAGCGGCCACGGTATTTCCGCGGCAGGAGGGTTACTCATTCCCAATGTCGGAGTGCGGCGCACTCGTTCAAAGGGAAGGCTAATCGTAACCGCGCGGGCGGAGATAGAGAAATTTAACCCTTGTGGAGGGCGGGCTCGCTGTGTGTATCTTCCAGACGCGTAGTTCGAGCGGCGAAGTACACCGTTGTAAGTACCCGGATGAGCGTGGCCAAGGCGAGCGCCCCGCCCGGGATTCCAAATTTCGCACCCGTGTACTTAGCCAGGAACTCCCAGATCGCGAGATGGTAGATCAGTTCGCCACCCTGCCAGATCCAGAATGCAGCTCGCTCCTTATAACTACGCATCGCGAGGATGCCAAGCGGTGCTAGCCAGAGGATGTACTGCGGGGAATAAACCTTGCTCGTAATGGTGAAAGCAGCAACAAAGATAAATGATGAGGTCGCGAGTGAGGTAAGCACCCTCTCAGCGGCGATGAAGTAGCTGTACCACGAGGCGGCAAGAGCAATAAGAATGAAGAGCCCAGTTGAGAGCAGATTTGGCGAATTAATCGTGTGATGTTGGAAGGTGAGGTTCCATGCGTAGTAAATCGAACCGAGATCAGAACTTCGCTTTGCATTGAGTGAGAAGAATCGGAACCAGCCATCCCAGGTAGTGACCATAAATGGAAGATTGATGAGCAGCCATGTGCCTGCGGTGAGTGCAACGTAGGAAAACGCTGACGAGATCTCCTTGCGCTTTATGAAGATCAATACAACGGGAGCGAGTAATACAATCGGAAAGAACTTCGTTGCAATCGAAGCTCCCAACGCCACCGCACTCCATGAATAACTCTTCTTATCAAAGAGGTAGATGGCAAGGAGTGCGGTAATTACTGCCCAGAGATCCCAGTTGATATACATCGATGCAATCACTGCGGGTGAGAGCGGTAGCAAGTACCAGAACTTTGGTCTCATCCGTGCGAGAAGGTAGATAGAGCCGATGAAGAGCAGTGCAAGTAATGTTGCATTGATATAAAAGTAGAAGCGGTACGAATTCTCTGGTGGAGTGATGAGCGAAGTCGCCCACATAACTACTCCGGTAAGTGGCGGATACTCGACGGAGTTTGTCGCACTGCTGTATGGCCACTGGTGGGTATTCATGCCACGCGCACCGAAGAGCGCTGGTAGATCTGAGTAACAGGCATGGACATATGAGTCAGTACTGCTGAAGTTCTTCGATGCACAGTGTTGAAACTTTGCAAAGGAGAAGAGCGAAGCGATGATTGCTAAGAGGAGAGCGCTCTTCGTCGCATAATTTACTCTCGACACTACTTACTTCTTTTTCTTAGTCGAACTCTTCGTTGCAATAGGAGTTGGCTTCTCTGCGAGTGCTGGATCCAGTGTTGGCACCGCTGTAGACATATCTACTGGCGTTGTTCCACCGATATGTGAGGCAGGCGGGAAGCCCATCTTAGGAAGGCCCTTCAGCGCACCTGTCATGTAGTAAGACCAGATACGTGCAGGGAATGATCCACCGGTCACCGCATTGAGGCCACCAATACCGTTTAACGTCTGCGATGCGTTATCTCTAAACATCGCAACCGATGTTGCTAGTTGTGGTGTGTAACCGTTAAACCATGCGCTCGCATTATCTGTCGTCGTACCAGTCTTTCCAGCGCTTGGTCGCTTGAAATCATAGAGAGCACCAGAAGCTGTACCGAACTTTGTTACACCTTGAAGTGCGCTCGTGAGATCTGCCATTACATCCGCTGCAAACACTTGCTGTGCTTGAATCCGAGATTCATAGAGGACGCCCTGGTTTGAACCGAGAACCTCCTTCACGATAAATGGCTTCGCATAAACACCTTGAGCGGCAAATGTTGCATAAGCAGATGCAACATCGATGACATGTGGGCTAGCTACACCGAGAGAGACTGATGGGGTTGAGATCATTCCTACAGAGTCAGGGATACCTGCTCTACG
>CANGCW010000039.1 GCA_947452525.1 Actinomycetota bacterium | reverse complement strand
GAGCGCACTCTCAGCACTCGAATGGCTCAACTCGCACTCGAAGAAAGGTACGAAGAGGCATCTCAGATACGTAATCGGATGATCTCCTTCGCTCGCGGTGCATCGCGCGCGATTCGCATCCGCTCGTATACGCGAATTCCGCATCTCATATCTGCGAAGAAAGACGAGCACGGTTGGGAGTTTGTAGCGGTTCGTTATGGCCGACTTGCAGGATCCGTAAGAGCAAAGCGTCGCGAAGATATTGATGAAGCGCTCAGCGCTTTGCGCGCTACTGCAGAAGTGGTGCCTTTTACTGAGGGCGTTCTTCCCGCATCCACCCATGAAGAGGTTGAAGTTATTGCCCAATACCTCGAAGGCGAAAATATCCGCATCGTTGAAATCGATGGCGAATGGTCTATGCCCGCATTTGGTGCAAGTGGACTTTGGAACAGGCTAGAAGAGAAGAGTTCGAACTGGCAGAGCTTTACACAGGACGATTAGCAACAACCTCTTGCGTCAACTTTGCCCACTCGCCTAGCAACTTCTCCGCCTTACCTGAATCGACTGCCTGCGTAGCAAGGGTTAGACCGTTTGCGAATTGCTGTTCGACGGTTAAATCAAAGTCGGCTTTGAATGCTGCGATACCCGCAGCAGCGTTAAGGAGAACTGCATCTCGTGGTGCACCATGTTCACCAGCAAAGATTCGGCGTGTGACATCTGCGTTGTATTCAGCTTCGCCACCAACCAGTTCGGAGATGGGCGATGATGGAATATTGAGATTGGCGGGATCAAACTTCTCCTCGCGGATCTCTCCCCCGCTGATTTGAAGAACGGTGGTAGTGGTTTCGAGTGAGATCTCGTCGAGTCCGTCGTCACCTCGGAACACATATCCCTCGACGCCGCGCTTACGAAGAACATCTGCCATAACGCGCATCATCTTTGGATTTGCTACGCCGAGCGCAATCGCCTTTGGCTGTGCTGGGTTGGCTAGCGGTCCAAGCGTGTTAAACATCGTTGGATGTGTCAGCTCTTTCCGAGCAGGAGCAGCAAAGCGCAGAGAGGCGTGGAACTTCTGCGCGAAGCAGAATCCGATGCCGAGCCTCTTTACAACATGCTCAATCTCCGGGCCGGTGAGATCGATATTCACGCCGAGGGCGCGAAGTAAATCTGCGGCACCTGACTTAGAGGTCGCTGCAACGGAGCCGTGCTTAACCGTTCTAGCACCTGCTGCGGTCGTGATAATCGCGGCAGTGGTTGAGATATTGATGGTGTGCGCACCATCGCCGCCAGTTCCGACGATATCCACTGCGCGATCAGGGATGGAGATGGGAAGAGAGAATTCAAACATCTCGTTCACGAAGGCCTCGACCTCGTTAGGGGCCTCACCCTTGCTGTACATATTGGTCAGAAAGGTCTTCAACTCTGTCTTAGGGGCGCTATCGGTGAGAATCTCGCGCATGACCCAACGGGCCTGCTCCGGGGAGAGCTCTTGGAGGCCCTGAAGGTGGGCATTGATTGAACCCCAGTCCTGGGGCGCTATAGGTGAAGTCATCTAGTCGTCAGCGCGGCGCTAGTTCGTGGTCGCGAGCAGGCGCGGGCGGAGCAGTTCGGCAACTTTGCCGGCAAGGGTAAATGGGTCGATTGGATGGCTTGTGACGCCATCGGCGAGAGACCAGGTTGCAAGCCACGCAT
Source organism: Actinomycetota bacterium (assembly GCA_947452525.1). Classification (GTDB taxonomy): domain Bacteria; phylum Actinomycetota; class Actinomycetes; order Nanopelagicales; family Nanopelagicaceae; genus PALSA-747. The sequence continues at coordinate 6,127 of CANGCW010000039.1, read as the reverse complement.
CAGATGGGCGACCGGTAATCAAAAGGACTGGTGGGCAGTGGTAGACCTCGTCCTTGAGTTGGCGGGCGATACCCATGCCGCCCTCGGGAACCGCCTCGCCATCGAGGATGAATAGGTCAACTGGGCGCTTCTCATCCACATAGAGGTGGAGCGCTGCGCCGGTAGCAAATTCAACGATGGTGTGACCTGGGAGGTCGGTGGCGACCTTTTGACCTAGGGAGCTAACGATCGATTGGCGAACCGTGGAGTCATCTGAATAGACCGCGATTACTGGGCTCTTAGGGCTGCTCATGACGAGGAGTCTACCGAAAAATCAACGAATTTAGGCGTGATGCGCTTCACCCGTCTCGCGCCACTTTGCTTGACCCCGCCCGTGCGAAATGGATAGAAAAGGGCAAACTTTCGGGAATAATCACCCCGTGAGCACATCAGTAAGCACGCCCTCAGCTGGCGGCACCCATGCCCCTACGGAGCACTATCACAACACCCGACCAAACCTCGTTGCAGTAGGAACGATTGTTTGGCTCGCGAGTGAGTTGATGTTCTTCGCCGCACTCTTCGCAATGTACTTCACCACGCGTGCAGTGCAGGGCCCATCAGTGTGGACCGACTCTACGAGCCTCCTTAATGTGAAGTTCGCTGCGATCAATACAACTGTTCTCGTTCTCTCATCAGTGACATGCCAGTTCGGCGTCTTCGCTGCAGAGCGTTTCCAGCCACGTCGCACAGGCTCGGTTCTTCGTTTCTCTAAGTGGGGAATGCGCGAGTGGTTCGCACTCACATTCCTCATGGGCGCATTCTTCATCGGCGGTCAGATCTACGAGTACTCCAACCTTGTTCGAGATGGCCTCTCACTCTCTTCACGAGCTTATGGCTCGGTTTTCTACATCACGACTGGATTCCACGGTCTCCACGTAACAGGCGGACTCATCGCATTCCTCGTCGTCATGATTCGCGTAGCTAAAGCTCGCAAGTTCGGACACAAGCAAGCTACAGCTGCAATCGTTGTCTCGTATTACTGGCACTTCGTCGATATCGTCTGGATCGCGCTCTTCTCTGCGATCTACCTCATCAAGTAGAAGGTGGAATAACACGTGAAGCGACTTTCGCACATGCGCAGACATAAGTTTGCCGCACCAGCTCTAATCGCTGCAGCTCTCATCACTGTGGGTTCTGCATTCTCCATGGCTTCAGCTCTTCCAACTGTGCAGCACCAACAGACCAGTTCTGGCAGCACAATCGTTGACGAAGGCAAGCAGATCTTCCTTAAGGGTTGCTCTTCATGTCACGGCCTTAACGCAGAGGGTTCAGGTATTGCACCTTCACTCATTGGCGTAGGTGCTGCTGCAGTTGATTTTCAAGTTGGAACAGGCAGAATGCCAATGGCTGATATGTCTCAGCAGGCAATGAGAAAGCGTCCTATCTACGACGCACAGCAGACAGCGGCACTCGCTGCATATGTTGCATCACTCGCACCAGGACCAAAGGTTGTTGATCCAACATCCATCAACTGGGAGCGCGATGGCAATGTAGCCGACGGAGGCACACTCTTTCGCACCAACTGCGCAATGTGCCATAACTTTGCAGCACAAGGCGGAGCGCTTACCAACGGTAAGTACGCACCGACTCTTATGGGTGTAGAGCCAAAATACATTTACGAAGCAATGATTACCGGTCCACAATCAATGCCTAAATTCTCTGACACAACGCTCACTCCGAAGGATAAGGCTGACATCATCGCTTGGATCCAGGCCGCCGATAAGGAGCCTGCAACAGGTGGAGCATCACTTGGTCGCGTTGGTCCAGTAACTGAAGGTTTACTTGTCTGGACTTTGGGACTCGGCATCCTCATCGGTGTCGCTGTATGGCTTGCAATGAAGGCGAGATAACGAATGACTAACTCTGTAGAACGTTTCGTAGACCCAGGTCTTCCAGAACACGTCCATCGCAAGGCTGATTTTGATGAGCGCGCTGCAAAGCGTGCCGAGCGCCAAGTTGCGATTCTCTTCCTTCTCTCCGCTGCCTCAACCGTTCTCACAATTTACTCATATGTTGGCATCAGTCCGAAGAAAGAAGTCTTCCTTCCACTGCTCGGTACTCAGCAGGTTAATAACCTCGGCATCGGCGTTGGCCTAGCTCTCTCGCTCTTCTTCATCGGTCTTGGCGCAATTCACTGGGCAAAGACGCTGATGGATGACACTGAAGTTATCGCAGAGCGTCATGAGTTCCGTTCTTCCGATGAAGATCGCAAGGAGTTCGTTGAGACAATCAAGGAGCGTGCAGGAACTGCTCAACTTGGTCGTCGCTCACTCATCAAGCGTTCCCTCGGTGCAGCTCTCGGCCTTATTGGCCTCTCCCCTCTCGTTCTCCTTCGCGACCTCGGTCCGCTACCAAAGAAGGAGCTCGAGACAACAAACTGGGCCAAGGACACTTATCTCGTCTCGGATCCACAAGGTCGTCGCATCAAGGCGTCCGATCTTGAAGTTGGCGCGGTAGCTCAGGTTCTTCCTGAACTTCCAGAAGGAACAGAGCGCTCACTAGAGAACATCGGCAAGGATGCAGTCCTTCTTATTCGTATCCGCCCAGAAGAGTTCAACCTTGATGCAGAGCGCCTCTCGTGGACGCATGAAGGCATCATCGCCTTCTCAAAGATTTGCTCACATATGGGTTGCGCAGTTGCTCTCTACGAGCAGCAGACAAAGCACCTCCTCTGCCCATGTCACCAATCAACATTCGATGTGACACGTGCAGCAAAGGTCATCTTCGGACCAGCCGCTCGCCCACTTCCACAGTTGGCAATCGGTGTTGATGCCGAGGGTTATCTCATCGCAAAACAAGGATTTACAGAACCTGTCGGACCTAGCTTTTGGGAGCGTAACTCAGCATGAAAGCACGTGAGCGCGTAGCAGGAAATGTCGCAGGATATATCGATGACCGCACAGGTGCGGCCAAGTGGGCTAAGAAGAACCTCACCAAGGTCTTCCCGGATCACTGGTCCTTCATGCTCGGTGAGATCGCACTCTATTCATTCATCATTCTTCTTCTCTCCGGAACATTCCTAACATTCTGGTACAACCCATCGCAGAATGAGGTTGTCTACAACGGAAGTTATGTACCACTTCAAAACCTCGCAATGTCTGAGTCGTACGCATCCACACTTCGAATCTCATTCGATATCCGTGGTGGACTCTTGATGCGTCAGATTCACCACTGGGCTGCGTTGATCTTCATGGCAGCTATTGTGGTTCACCTTCTCCGTGTCTTCTTTACTGGTGCATTTAGAAAGCCTCGTGAGGCCAACTGGCTCATCGGTATCGGTCTTCTAACACTCGGAATCGTCGAGGGCTTCCTCGGTTACTCACTTCCTGATGATCTTCTCTCTGGAACAGGTATCCGTATCGCTGAAGCGATCATTCAAGCGATACCCGTGGTCGGCTCCTACTTGGCCTTCTTCGCATTTGGTGGCGCATTCCCTGGCCACTCGTTTATTCCACGCATCTACACCGTGCACGTTCTCTTGATCCCAGGCATCTTCCTTGCACTCATCACAGTGCACTTGATGCTCGTCTGGTATCAGAAGCACACCCAGTACCCAGGTCCTGGACGCACAGAGAAGAATGTTGTCGGATACCCATTAATGCCTGTATACATGGCAAAGGCTGGTGGATTCTTCTTCATCGTCTTCGGAATCACTGCATTCCTTGGCGCAACAGCCTCAATCAACCCGATTTGGCTTTACGGTCCATATACGCCAGGTCAGATCTCCGCTGGTTCACAGCCAGACTGGTACATGGGTTGGCTTGATGGCCTCGTCCGCATGTTCCCTCCTCTGGAGACGCATGCCTTCGGCCACACCATCTCGTGGAATATCTTGACGCCTGGCGTCATCATTCCTGGAATCCTCTTTACCGGAATGGCGCTCTACCCATTCATCGAGAGCTGGATCATGAACGATAAGGCAGAACATCATCTCCTTGATCGTCCACGTAACGCTCCAAATCGCACAGCACTCGGCGCAATGTCACTCTCCTTCATGTTGGTCGCTCTTCTCAACGGCGGAAATGACATTATCGCAACCCACTTCCACCTCACTATTAATGGAATCATGTGGTTCACACGTATTGGTTTGATAGTTGTCCCACCAATCGTCTTCATCATTACCAAGCGCCTCTGCCTCTCATTGCAGCGTGCAGATCGTGACGTCGTCCTTCATGGCGTTGAGACCGGCCGCCTAGTAATGATGCCGAGCGGAGAGTTTGTCGAAGTTCACGCTCCTATCTCAGAGGCGAAGAAGTTCGTACTGACTCAACATGCACAACCTGCAGCCCTTACCGTCCCAGCATCTGACCTCAATGGCACAGATGCTCCTGGCGGAATCAAGGCAAAGCTTCGTGCGCGTCTCAGCAAGGCGCACGCTGAGCAGGTTCCAGCACCAACTGCCACCGAGGCAAAGGCGCTAGATCACCACTAATTCGAGAAGTCCTACAGAGCCCTCAGGAGTCCAACTCTTGGGGGCTCTTCTCTTTCCCTTAAAACCACGCAAGTGAAACACGAGCAAATCAAGACTTTCAAGGTATGGATTGAGTGACGAAATCAGTCGGTTGTTTGGACTGAATGAAAACCCAACCTACGGAGGTATCAATGAAACACGAGCTCCAGAAACTGTTTATTATCGTAGTCTTGTTTACAGGTCTTTCTCTAGTCCCAATTTCCAGCTCACATGCAGGAACCACGTATTGCACCACATCAATCTGCAAACCAAATTCGTCCGGCGTGATAAATATGGAGCGACCATTAAATGGTCCCAAACCGACTACGCTTTGCAACATCGTAAACACGTGGAGTGCGCAAGCGATTGCTACCGTGGTCGGAGGAATGCTCCGGGTGCAGTGGTTTTACACGTTTATACCAACGACCATTTGTCATCTGGTAGGTTGATTACATGAGATCCAAACTGATTTTTCTTGCAGTAATGGGCTTTGCCATTGCAGTAATCGAGTTGGCTCACCTGACACACAAATGGTACTCGTGGCTGTTTCTCCCTGTTTGTCTGGCCTCGTTTCAAAGGTGGGAAAAATCTAACTGGAAATAGTTTGAACAGTACTTAGGCGCCACGAAAATCATTTCGTTTCACGGCAACAGCTTAATGAGGCGCGTCCGCCGATTGGCGGAAACCCTTTGAAGAATACCTATGAATCTTCTTCTGTTGTGAAAGCAATCTTCCGGCGCTCAAAGTAGTCGTGAACTAAGAACTGGGTTCGATTAACGCGGCTCACCACGACCGTTGAGGTGAGGCGCGTTCCATTCGACAATAGGAATGCACGAACAGAATTGACTCCTACTGTTGTCGGAACAGCGCTCTCCCGTCGAATGCGGTCGCGAACTGGCAGAAGTATCTTGTTTAGATGCTCTCCCCAGCGACTTCGGTGAACCCCAACCTGCTGTAGAGCGCAATTGCGGGGTTTGCATCAGTCACAAAGAGGTGAACTCTGGAGTGCCCCTTACGCGATAGGGAGTATGCGCACGACTGAAGAGTAAGGTTTCTTCAGGTAAAACAAAGAGACCCCCATCTTTCGATGAGGGTCTTGGAGTATTGAGAACTGCTAGTGAGCTGAGACATCCTCTGGCTTCTCGTACTGAAGTACGAAACCAAGGACGCTCACCACGAGCGCTGCAATAGCGATCAGAGTGAACCACCAACCGACGATGAGGCCGAGGCCTGCTGCAACCATGGAGAGCGCAACAGGTAGTGGCCACCATGAATGTGGTGAGTAGAAACCGAGCTCGCCAGCGCCATCTGCAATCTCTGCCTGGAGGTTGTCCTGAGGCATAGTTCCGATGCGCTTATCGCTGAACCAGACGTAGAAGCCGATGAGGACTGCTAGACCACTACTGAGTGAGATAGCGGTGATACCGACCGCTTCTCCACCCACTGCGTAGTAGATAACAGCCATGATGGCATAGAAGACCGCGAGGCCAACAAATAATCTCCAGCTAGCTTTCATGGTTAGTGACCTTCCGTATGAATATCTGGGTGATGGAGATCAAATGCTGGACGCTCTGAACGGATGCGTGGCATTGAGAGGAAGTTGTGGCGTGGTGGTGGGCACGATGTCGCCCACTCAAG
>CANGCW010000038.1 GCA_947452525.1 Actinomycetota bacterium | reverse complement strand
GCAAAGAGACCCATTCCAATTACATGGTTCTTCGTATTGTTATTTAGGACCTCTTTAGCTGCAGCTAAATTGCTCTCCATCTTCGCACTTACCTTGCTCCGTAATAGCCCAGATGCTCTCGCTAATACATAACGTCCGGTGCTCGAGGCCATCGCACCGAGAAGGACCATAGCAATCGGGTCTATATGGGAGTGGAGCCTAAAGAGAACCAGGATGCTCCAGGTCGGAGGACCAAAAGCTGGCAGGAGATTGATTCCAAAGACTACAAGGAATAGGTAGAGGTAGTTCACAACCACCCCCTCGATTAACGCCTATCCAAAACTTACCTCGTGAAAGTAATGTATGTCTATGACTTCAGATACATCTGCCTCCTTTCGTTCACCTATCTTTGCTTTAGCAAGCGAATACATCGACCAACTCGGTCAGATGTGGGCCGTGGAGGCAACCTCAATGGGTCTTAGTATCAACCAGGATCGATTGGATGACCTCTCTCTAGAATCCATGGAGAAATTCGCGACCTATCAACGTGGCGTCTTAAAGCGGTTAATTGAGATAGAACCCATTGATGAGATTGATCGGATCTCTCAAGCAGTAATGAGAGAGCGGTTAGAGACGCGTCTAGCACTTCACGAAAGTCGCGAGGCGTATGTAACGTTTGGCGCGATCGTCTCCCCATCTAATTCGATGCGTCAGGCATTTGAATTGATGCCGAAAGAGGGTGAACTCGCTCTCTCCAATATCGAGAAGCGTCTGCTCGATATTCCACGTTCGCTCCGCTCTTGGCGATCCCGCTTGGAGGCAGTGAACAAGGAAGGCCATAAGACTGCACGTAGACAGATTCTTCTCGTCAGCGAACAACTTCGAACAACATCACAGGGCGGTTATCAGAGTTTTGTAAAGGGCTTCTCTGATGCGCCAGCGTTGATTGCCGCAGCAAAGGTTGCAGAGTCAGGTGCTCTCGAGATGGCTGATTGGATGAGAGAGTACCTCGCGCCGCTCTCAGCTACCGAGGATGCAGTCGGTAAAGAGCGATATGAACTCTGGGCAAAGAACTTCACTGGCTCTGATGTAGATCTCCTCGCCACGTATCAATGGGGAGTAGAAGATCTTCAACGAATCACTACGCGCGCAAAGGAAGTTGGAGAGCGAATTCTGCCTGGAGCATCCTCACTTCAGGAGGTCGCTGAATTCTGCGAATCCGACTCACTTCACCAGATCAAGGGCGAGGAGAACCTCCTTAAAGCGTTGAAAGATTTCACAGAGGCCGCCGTCGATTCACTCGATGGAAAGTACTTTGATGTAGATCCACGTATCCGATTCTGTGATGCGCGCCTTGCACCTGAAGGTGCTGCTGCAGCGCCGTACTATATGGATCCAAGCGAAGATCTCTCTCGTCCTGGAACCACGTGGTACCCAACTCTCGGCCACTCAACTTTTAACTTCTGGCATATCGCTTCAACCTGGTATCACGAAGCGGTGCCTGGTCATCATCTCCAGATCGCTACTGCAATTTTGGAGAAGGATCGCCTCTCACGGTTCCAACGCACAGATGCGTGGACATCGGGATATGGCGAGGGTTGGGCTCTCTATGCAGAGCGCTTTATGGATGAGATTGGCGGTTTTGAAGATCCACGATTCGAGCTGGGCTATCTCTCCGGCCAGGCGCTCCGTGCAGCGCGCGTCGTCGTCGATATTGGAATGCACCTCAAACTACCTAACTTCACCGGTGGCACATGGGATGCAGAGTCGGCGGTCAATCTCTTGGTTGAACAGGCGATGGTCGATCGTGAGTATGCAACGAGTGAAGTTGATAGATACCTTTCCTGGCCCGGACAGGCAATCTCGTACAAGGTAGGCGAGCGAGTCTGGCTCGAAGTCCGCGATGAGGCGAAGAAAAGGCTCGGCGCGAAGTTCGATATCAAGAATTTTCACTCATATGCGCTGAGAATTGGCCCTATGGGCCTTGATGCCCTCCGCGAAGAGATTGGTAAATATCAGGGGTAGATATGAGCGCTAACGAGATGAAAGATACGCGTGCATCCCGCATCGTCCGCGGAGAGGCAAATGCGCAGGGTTGGAAGAATCTAGAAAGTATTGCAGGCGAACCACTCGTTGGCGATGCTCCTTCTTCGAAGGCGACATCAGTCTTATCGCTCGTTCATCTCTCGGATTTGCATATCTGTGATGCTCAATCTCCAGCACGAGTAGAACTCATGGATCGCTTCGCAGATCCTCACCACCCAATGTCAGAAGTTGTGAAGTATGTGGGTGTTTATCGCTCCCAAGAGATTCTCACAGTGCAGACGCTGGAAGCGATGGTCCGCACTGTCAATGCAATCGACCATGGACCAGCGACTGATCGTCCGATTGATGCAGTTGTGATTACAGGTGATGTCACTGATAACGCTCAGCAGAATGAACTTAGTTGGTACTTCGGCGTTCTCGATGGTGGCAGCGTTCATCCGGATAGCGGCGACTCAACACAGTGGGAGGGCGTTGCCTCTACAGATCCAAAGCGGTATGACCGCTCATACTGGAACCCGGAAGGAACACCTGAAGGAATGGAGCCGGATTTCCCGCGCTCTCTCTACGGCTTTCCAACAATTAAAGGCCTCACAGATGCAGTCCGTAAACCCTTTAAGGCAGAGGGCTTCCGCCATAAGTGGTTAGCAACGCATGGAAATCATGATGCCCTTCTTCAGGGCACAGTTGCGCCGGATGAGATTCTCCAAGCTTTCGCGGTCGGAGATAAGCGACTTTCAGGGCTTTCAGCAGATATCGACCTTCAAGCGCTCTTTAGCAACTTCACTGAAGTTGGCCCAACAACATACCCATCACCTGATGGTGGGGAGACAACTCCGCTCACTCCGGATGAGCGTCGCACCTTCAATAAGTCAGATGATTGGGCAAAGCTCCACACATCCTGCAGCGAAGAGCATGATGGCCACGGCCTGACTCGCGAAAACGTTATTGCAGGAACTAAGTACTGGTATCGAGATTTAGGCGTCGTCCGGGTTATCTCCATGGATACCGTTAACGCACATGGTGGTTGGCAGGGCTCACTCGATGAGAGTCAGTTCACGTGGTTGAAGGCTGTACTTGCAGATCCAACTCCGAAGTACTTCATCTTGCTCTCACATCATCCAATCTTCACTCTCTTCAATCTCTATCGCCCTGAAGGCGCCGAGCGTCGCATCGGTGAAGATGAACTTCGCGAAGAACTCTTGAAACACGATCGCATTGTTCTCTGGCTAGCTGGCCATAATCACGAGCACCATGTGAACTTCGTTGGCGATGAAGCAGAGAAGCGCGGTTTTTATCATATTCAAACAGCATCAAATATCGATTGGCCACAACAGGGTCGCTTGGTAGAGATCATTGAAGATGGCGGACGCGTAGGAATCGCAACTTCCGTCTTTGATCACCAGAGTCCGATTACTCTTGATGAGGCGACGAAAGATTTAGCGAACCCAGTAAATATGGCTGGAATCTCGCGCATCCTGAGCGCCAATCATTGGCAACGCCGCTCCGGCGAACATGACTTAGAGATCGGTTCCGGCGATCAATCAGATCGCAACCGTTATCTCTGGGTTCGCTAACTCTTAGAGCGAGTCCATGATGTGGCGATTGCCGCGATCATATGTGAGGTAGTTCCACGTCCAGTCGGCCATCGTGCCGATTCTCTTCTGACCACCGAGGAGATACAAGATGTGGAGATTGAGCCACATAAACCAGGCAAGTGCGCCAGCAATCTTGAGGCCCTTCACTTGGACAATCGCTTTATGGCGACCAATTGTTGCCATTGAGCCCTTATCTTTATACGAGAACTTCTTGAGTGGAGCAGAGTTCTTTGCAAGGCGAATCTGATCTGCAACGAATCGACCTTGCTGCATGGCAACAGGAGCAACCATTGGAAGTGGTCGACCGTCATCGCCAATAACTCCGGCGCAATCTCCCACTGCCCAGATATATGGGTAGTTCGTTACCTGCAACGTTGGCTCTGTCTGAATGCGATTTCCCACAACAGGGAGGCTGAGATTATTGATCGCAGGTTCACCCTTAACGCCAGCTGCCCAGATAATCACCTCGGCGTTTAGCTGCTCGCCATTCGCGAGGTGAATCTTTCGCCACTCAACATTCTTCACTGCGGTATTGGTAAGTACCTTTACGCCGAGCTTTCCTAAATCCTTTGCAGTACGCGCAGAGAGCTTTGGTGCGAACATAGGAAGAAGGCGAGGGCCGGCTTCAAGGATTGAGATATCAATGTGTTTCGATGCATGAAGGTTGTCATTACGAAGTGGTCCGCGAACGAGTTCTGCGAGGGCGCCTGCTAGTTCAACGCCAGTTGGTCCGCCACCGACGACAACGAGCGAGAGTCGTGTGTCATCCTGGAAGCGGCAGAGATCCTCGAAGCGACGCATGATCTCGGAACGGATTTCAAGCGCCTCATGGATGCTCTTCATTCCAAAGGCGAACTCAGAGATGCCGGGAATTCCAAAGTCAGATGTTGCAGAGCCGAGAGCGACAATGAGGTGATCGAATGGAATGACCTCAGATGAGTCGAGTTTGACTGTCTTATTCTTATGATCAACAGAGATAGGGGAGCCCATCCGGAAACGTCCACTTGTCTTACGGAGCGCACCGCGAATCGGGTAAGCAATATGGTCAGCGGCAAGAGATGCGCTCGATACTTGGTACAACAAAGGTAGGAAAGTCTGGAAGTTGTGGCGATCGATAACAGTTACATCTGCATCACTGCCGAGGGCCTTTGCAGCGGCGAGGCCTCCGAAGCCGCCTCCTAGAATCACAACGCGTGGCTTAGACATGAAATCCCCCTCCAGCAATACCGCCTTGATAAGTGGGTAAGTCTAGTGTTTCCTTGTTACAGGTAAGTTTCACCCCGTAGGACCGGCCCCACAGATGGAGCGTAGAGAATGCATGAATTCACACCTGATGTAGAGGCACTTGCTCAGGAGGTCCTCGATTACAGCTTGGTGAGAATGAAGAGCAATCCACCGCTGGATTACCCGAAATCTGAGGCAGAGTTATATGCACTCGCTGGAGAGACTATTACCGAAGATGGTCTCGGTGGATCTGCAGCCCTCAAATTATTTACAGATGTTCTCGCTCCTGCCTGTATCTCAACCGACCATCCAAGTTACTTAGCATTTATCCCAAGCGCACCGAGTGAGCATGCAAACCTCTTCGATCTCGTGGTGGGTGCGAGCGCACTCTATGGCGGTTCATGGCAAGAAGGCGCAGGCGCTGTCTATGCAGAGAATCAAGCGCTCCGTTGGCTCGCAGATTTGGCAGGTCTTCCTAAGAGTTCAGGCGGAGTATTCGTTCAAGGTGGAACGCTAGGAAATCTCTCGGCGCTCGTCGCTGCGCGACATGATGCTCGTAAGAAGTTCAATGGCGTTACCCGTTGGGTCATTGCTGCCAGCAAAGAGTCACACTCCTCCATCGTCTCCGCTGCCGAGGTCATGGATGTTGGCGTAATTCTGATTCCAACTGAGGATGATCTCGTTCTCCGCGGAGCAGCAGCGGCTGAGATTATTGATGCCCACGAAGCGAATAACCCAGGTGAGAAGGTCTTCGCCCTGGTCGGAACTGCGGGCACCACAAATCTTGGAATCATTGATGATCTCAACGGTCTCGCCGATGTCGCAGAGGCGCGCGGAATCTGGTTCCACGTTGATGGCGCATATGGCCTAGCAGCGCTCTGCGCTCCAAGTGTTCGTGCAATGTTTAATGGCATCGAACGTTGCGACTCTTTCATCGTCGATCCACATAAGTGGCTCTTCGCCCCATACGATGCTTGCGCCTTGATCTATCGTGATCCGAAGCAGGGGAAGGATGCGCATACACAACATGCCTCCTACCTAGATGTCCTTGAGAATGAGGATGAGTGGAATCCATCTGATTACGCGATTCATCTCACTCGCCGCCCTCGCGGTCTTCCCTTCTGGTACTCACTTGCTGCAAATGGCGTCAAGGAGTACATCGTCTCGATGGAGGCAACTCTGAAATTGGCGAAGGATGTGGCGGAGAGAATTAAGAGCCACCCGAACTTGGAGTTGCTTCGCGATCCAACACTCTCGGTCGTTGCATTTACCCGCAAGGGATGGAGCGCCCAGCAGTACCAGCAGTGGAGCGATAAATTGCTTGAGGATCAGATTGGTTTTGTGACGCCATCCGCCCATCGCGGCCAGCCGATTCTTCGCTTTGCCATTGTGAATCCATGGACTCAGATGAGCGATCTGGAGGCGATTCTCGCCACACTATAAATCCCTCGAAATACGCGGGATTGTCCCGCCCCGACCATAAGATTGGGGCATGGAAAACGCACCACTCACCAACGAGGGTTCAGAGACGCTCTCAGAACTTGAGATTCGTATCTTGGATTTTGAGCGTCAATGGTGGAGATATGCAGGCGCAAAAGAGGGAGCGATTAAAGAGCTCTTCAACCTCACGCCCCCTTCCTATTATCAGATTCTCAATAACCTCATCGATAGAGAAGACGCTCTTCTCGCGCAGCCGATGTTGGTGAAGCGTCTACGCCGTCTACGCGAAGCTCGCACAACTCACCGCACTGCGGGCTTCACACTCGCATAATTACCGCGAAACTGCCGGTTAAGGGAGTTCGATGATCTCACGTTTACTCTTTGATGTCGCACTTGTTCTCGCCTTCATTCTCGTTGCCGGAATATTCGTCGCTGCAGAGATTGCTCTGATCTCGCTTCGCGAATCTCAAGTACGACAACTTGAGGGACGTGGAAAACGCGGAGCGAAAGTCGCAGAACTCTCCAAGAATCCGAATCGATTCTTAGCTGCTGCACAAGTAGGAGTCACCTTCTGTGGCTTCCTCTCAGCTGCTCTTGGCCAGGAGCGAATCGGTACAGATTTTGTTATTCCATTTCTTGAAGATCGTGGCCTCTCCCATGGAATAAGCACAACAATCTCTCTTATCGGCCTCACCACTGTTATTGCCTATGTATCACTCGTATTTGGTGAGTTAGTACCAAAGCGCCTTGCCATCTTCCGTACTGAATCAATCTCACTCGCATCTGCTGGGGCAATTGATCGCATCGCTCGCGTCTTCCGCCCAGTAATCTGGTTGCTCTCAAAGTCAACGGATGTCGTTGTAAAGATCTTTGGTCTCAAGTCAGATGAGTCTCGTAGTGAGATGTCAGAAGCAGAGTTGATGGATCTCGTTGTAGGTCATGCAGCACTCAGCGAAGAAGAGCGTGATATCGTCGAAGAGGTATTTAATACGAGTGATCTTTCGCTCCATGAAATTATGGTTCCCCGGGTTGAGGTCGACTTCCTTGATGTTGCAACAACTATTGCTGAAGCAGAGAAGAAGGCGCTGGAGAGTGGACATTCACGTTACCCAGTTACCCGCGGAAGCAGTGATGAGGTAATCGGTTTTCTTCATATTCGTGATCTCATCGCACTTCGTGAAGCAGATCGCGAGAAAGCAATTCTTGAGATTATGCGTCCGGTAATTTTTCTTCCTGGAACAAAGGGAGTACTTCCTGCGCTCTCAGAGATGCGCGCAAAGCGTTCGCATATTGCGATTGTTCTCGATGAGTACGGTGGCACGGATGGAATCGTGACCCTGGAAGATCTCGTCGAGTGCTTTATTGGAGAGATTCATGATGAGTATGACGAGGTCGACTCCGAGGTAACGCCACAGTCGAAGAAGGGCGAGTTCGAGGTCGATGCCCTGATCTCACTAGAAGATCTTCTGGATCAGACTGGAATTGCCCTCCCTAAAGGCCCTTATGAGACCGCAGGCGGTTATGTGATGCATGCCCTCGGGCGTATTGCAGAACTTCACGATGTGGTCGAATTCGATGGGGGTCGGGTCGAGGTCCTTACCGTGGAGGGTATGCGGGCTGGTCAATTGCTCATCAGCGCTAAGTAACTTTGCG
>CANGCW010000037.1 GCA_947452525.1 Actinomycetota bacterium | reverse complement strand
GGCCATGAGCGAAAAGATGTTGTGGCAATCACTGCGGCGATGCTCGGCCCAACTGGGTTAGATAAGTTTAAAGCTGTATTCCCAGATCGCACCTTCGACGTTGGAATCGCAGAGCAACATGCAGTTACTTCTGCCGCAGGCATGGCGTATGCCGGGCTGCATCCAGTGGTTGCCGTGTACTCCACATTCTTAAATCGCGCCTTTGATCAACTCTTGCTCGATGTTGCACTCCATAAAGCTGGAGTCACATTCGTTCTCGATCGTGCAGGTATCACTGGTGACGATGGACCTTCACACCACGGTATTTGGGATATGGCTATAACTGGAATTGTTCCAACGCTCCACCTAGCAGCACCTCGCGATGGCAGCCGACTCGCCGAGCTGTTGAAAGAAGCCGTAGCGATTGAGGATGCCCCTTCAGTAATTCGTTTCCCAAAGGGTGCAGTGCTCTCTGATATTCCTGCCTTTGAACGGCGCGATGGAATCGACATTCTCTACCGTGGCGAGTCAGCAGACACACTCTTGATAAGCGTTGGTGCCCTTGCGCATGTAGCCGTCGAAGCTGCAGCGCAGGCCTATCGCGAAGGGGTTGGCGTCACCGTCATTGATCCACGTTGGGTTAAACCACTACCTCTTGAGTTGGTTCGTATGGCACAGCGTTACAAGAATGTGGTTGTGCTTGAAGACGGAATCCGCCATGCAGGAATTGCAAGTACAGTCTCAGAACTCTTCCGCGAGCATGAGTTAGAGATTCCTATTCATTCCATTGGAGTGCCGCTTACATTTATTGAGCACTCCAAGCGAAATGAGATTCTCTCCGATCTTGGAATTACAGCTCAAAATATCACTCGCGATCTAGTGAGCTGGAACTCTACGCAGGAAGTGAAGCAACTCCCGGTTGATGAAAACGAGCGCCATTCACAGAATCGCTAATTCCTTCGCGATCTAAGTAAGGCAAGATTCCGCCGAGGTGCATCGGCCATCCGCAACCTAGCAGCATGCAGATATCAATCTCTGCAGCGGTCGCAACAACGCCCTCATCGAGCATCGCCTTTGCCTCCCAAGCAAGCGCATTGAGTGCACGGATACGAACTTCTTCTGCGGTCGAGGCAACGGAGCCCTGAACGAGTTGTGCAGTCGCTTCAGGGTTAACGGAGCCATCCTTCAGGTAGAAGGAGCGAACACCATTCTTTACGAAGTTCTGCATCGTTGGAGAGATGCGATAGCGGTCGCCAAGGTTATCGTGAAGAGTTTCGGCGACATGCAGTGCAACGCCAGGGCCAACGAGACCAAGGAGTTCAAGTGAGGTCATGGGAAGACCGAGATCCTTCATCGCTGCATCTGCAACGGCTGGAGGAGTTCCCTCATCAATCGCGTCGGTAATCTCGCCCATGAATCGGGTGAGCAGACGGTTAACGACGAAGGCAGGGGAGTCCTTCACGATGACCATCGTCTTCTTCAACTCTTTGCCAACGTTTACTGCAGTGGCAGTCGTTGCATCGTCGGTTGCAGGGGTGCGTGCTATCTCGAGAAGTGGCATTACTGCAACTGGGTTGAAGAAGTGGAAGCCAATGACGCGTTCTGGGTGAACAAGACCCTCAGCCATCTTCTCAACCGAGAGCGAAGAGGTATTTGTCGCGAGGATACACTCAGGAGAGATGATGCCCTCTAGTTCCTTGAAGAGCTTCTGTTTGATCTCTAACTCTTCGAAGACCGCCTCAATAATAAAATCGCAAGAGGCGTAGATATCCTTCGAGACACTTCCAGTAACAAGTCTTCCGAGGGCGGCTGCGGCCTCTGCGCTTAAGCGTTTCTTCTCAACGAGCTTTGCGAGTTCACCTTGGATATATGCCAGACCCTTATCAACGCGCTCTTGATCGAGATCGGAGATGACGACAGGGACTTTGAGATTGCGAAGAATGACGAGTGCGAGTTGTGATGCCATGAGGCCTGCTCCAACAACGCCAACACGATTCACCTTCCGAGCAAGGTTTGCCTTAGGTGCGCCCTCTACCTTCTTGCGCTTCTTCTGAATTAAATTAAATGCATAGAGCGATGCGCGCAGCGAGTCACTCATAGTGAGTGTTGCGAGAGCTTCATCTTCCGCATCGAAACCCTGGGAGAGGGAGTTAGTGCGAGCTGCCAAAAGAAGATCGAGTGCAGCCTTAGGGCTTGCGATATCAGCGCCACGGTACTTCTTTGTAATTGCCGCCTCAGCCTTTGCCTTCGCAGCGCTCCACTCATCTTCTGACTTTGTGTGGTCAGCTCGTTCGATTTTCGTCTCGCCGTTTATTACCTTCGCGGCAAATTGAACGGATTTCTCGAGGAAGTCGACGGGGGCGAATGCGACATCAATTACGCCTAATGCGAGAGCATCTTTCGCCTTAAGCATGGTGTTGTTGTTAAGAGCATTCTCAATAATCACTTGAACAGCACGCTCTGGACCGATTAACTTTGGAAGAATTGTTGCTCCACCCCAACCAGGTAGGAGGCCGAGGAATACCTCTGGAAGTCCAACCATTGCCGTCGTTGCCAGAGTGCGATACTTACAGTGAAGTCCAACTTCAAGGCCACCGCCAAGTGCGAGACCGTTAATGAATGCAAAGGTCGGCTTCTTGCTCTCGCCCAGACGTCGGAAGACATCGTGACCTAACTTGCCAATAGCCACAGCTTGATCTTTCGTGCTCAAGTAAGCGAGCCCTGAGAGATCCGCTCCTGCGGCGAAGATAAATGGCTTACCGATAATGGCGATTGCAACAGATGGTGAACTCTCTGCTGTTGTGATTGCAGCATCGAGTTCCATGAGCGAGGTTGGCCCCAAAGTATTTGGGCGATTGTGATCCAAGCCGTTATCAAGAGTGATGAGCGAGAGAGTGCCACTCACACCGAATGGGGTGAGATCTACCTCGCGGACGAGTGCATGTGTGACGACCTCTTCTGGCGCGCCTTCAGGAAGCGTGATTGCAGTAGCCACGATTAGCCTCTCTTTCCGAGATAGTGAGGGTTCTCCCAGATGATGGTGCCGCCCATGCCGAGACCGATACACATTGTTGTTAGGCCGTACTGAACATCGGGGCGCAGTTCAAAGCCGCGCGCGAGGTTAAGCATGAGACGAATTCCAGATGAGGCGAGTGGGTGACCCACGGCGATTGCACCGCCATGAATATTGACGCGCGGATCATCATCTGCAATTCCAAAGTGATCAAGGAAGCTGAGTACTTGGATTGCGAAGGCCTCATTCACCTCAAAGAGGCCGATGTCGCTGATATTCAAATTTGCCTTCTTCAACGCCTTGATTGTTGATGGAACAGGACCATATCCCATGATCTCTGGTGCGACACCAGCAAATGCAAAGGAGACTAAACGTGCTTTAACCGGGAGTCCCAATGCGCGCGCCTTCTCTTCGCTGGCGAGAATCGCAGCGGTCGCGCCATCGTTGAGTCCCGCTGCATTTCCAGCGGTAACGCGACCGCCCGCTCTAAATGGGGTCTTCAATCCGGCTAGCGCTTCTAACGTTGTCCCGGGACGCGGAGGTTCATCAACGGTCGCAATAGACCAACCGAGTTCTGGATTGCGAATCGCTACGGGAATCAAATCTCTCTGAATCTCACCGGATGCATAAGCTTCAGCGGTCTTTCGCTGCGAGTTGAGCGAATACACATCTGCCCGCTCTTTCGTGAGATGCGGAAATTTATCGTGGAGACGTTCTGCCGTAGAACCCATGGCGAGCGCATCAGGATCAACTAACTTCTCCGCGAGGTAACGCGGGTTGGGATCCATTAAATCGCCCATGGGATGGTTACCCATATGTTCGACCCCGCCAGCAATTGCTAAGTCGTATGCGCCCATCGCAATGGCGCCAGCGAGAGTTGTTGTTGCAGTCAGTGCGCCTGCGCACCAACGATCAACAGAGTAACCAGGAACGCTCTCGGGAATTCCAGCGAGTAATGATGCTGATCGACCGATATTCATGCCTTGATCGCCAACCTGCGTTGCAGCGGCGATGGCGACGTCATCAATCTGCGTTAAATCAAGTTCCGGGTTTCGCTCGAAGAGCCCTCGCAACGTTCTGACCATGATGTCATCGGCGCGGACGCCGGTGTAGAGGCTTCCTGCCTTGCCGAATGGGGAGCGAACTGCATCGCAGAGGACTACTCGTGAAGTGGACATACCAAAAGGTTACTCGTGAGTAACGAAAAAGAGAACAACCGCCTTTATGCGGCTACAGGCTTACGGAGATAGATCCGCAGGGTGGTGCCGAGGAAGAGGGCCCAGACTGCCAATTGGAGCCAGGTAATGGAAGTCGAGATTCCGATCGTGCCATCTAGGACAGTGGCGATAAAGGATCCTCCGCCTCCGATATTCCAGGCGAAGGCATGCGCGCCTGGAAGGGCGCCAAACTCCTGGAACTCGTGGAGCGCATGGGAGAGAACTCCAGCGGCAACGATGAGGAGTGCGATGCCGGTGTACTTAAAGAATGTTCCGAGGTTAATCTTCACGCTCTTGCGATATGTGAGGACGCCGAGTGAGACTGCAGCGAAGAGACCGAGAACCAAGCCAATCGATGGGGCGGTATCGGATGAGACCGTCTTAAAATTGGAGTAGATGAAGAGCGCCGTTTCCAAGCCCTCGCGAACCACAGCAAAGAAGGCAACAGAAATTAAACCAATACTTCCCAATGGAATTGATGCATCAACCTTCTCTTGCAACTGCTTACTGATGAAGCGAGCGCTCCGCTTCATCCAGAAGACCATGCCTACAACAAATACAACTGCCGCAACCGAGGTAGTACCAGCGAAGATCTGCTCACCCTTGACGGAGAGTTGTGTAGATGTAAAGGAGAGGAATGCGCCAAGCCCGAAGCTGAGGACAAGTGCTGCGATGACACCAATCCAGATATAACGACTTCCTGGGCGCTCCGAGCGCTTGAGGTATGCGAGGAGGATGCTGACAATGAGAGCAGCCTCCATGCCTTCACGGAGGGCTATGAGAAAGGTGCTCAACATGGTTGAAGCCTAGGGCCCTTACTTTGAATTACGCAACCTATCTGTTGCGTAATTCTCCTCACTTCTAGTTATTAGAGGCGGGCTCCTCTGCCTCAGGCTCGACCGCCTTAAATGGCTCTTTAACGCCCAATATCGAGCTGAGTGGGGTTTTAGCGAGCTCGATCTGCCAGGGTCTCACCCCAAGTTCAGCGAGGCGGCGCTCAACGTATGAGCCCCATTCGCTCTGGTCTGCAGGTGGCTCGCTCCATAAAAGGTTACGCACTGAGTCAGGGGAGGCGATGTTCTCAACCGGGACCTTGATCTCATCGCTGAGGGCAAGCAGGAGCGCCCTGGCGTGGGTGTATCGGGCGTACCCCAGCGGATTGCGGTCTGCCCATAACTTTGTCGGTGGAAGCGCGGTCGAAGGAACTCTGACCTGAGGCAGTTGATCTTCAGGGAGCGCAAGAACCTCTCGAAGGGCCGCAAACCATTCTGCAAATGGATACTTCGCATCCGGCCTTCTGCGGGTCGTCAACTTCTTGAAGGCATCAATCGTTGCAGGACGGCGGAGGCCTATCTCGACGAGAACCTCATCGTTAAAGATTCGACCAGGTGCCTTATCTATCTTGCGGGCGTACTCATCGCGTGCGTGCCACATCGCTTTGATAATTCCCAAGGTGCGACGGTCTTTGATTTTATGTATGCCTGATGTGCGACGCCATGGATCTGTGCGCGGTTCAGGTGGAGGGGCGTCGAGGATTGAAGCGAACTCTGCCTCCGCCCACGCCAACTTATTGCTCTCACGGAGAAGTTTCTCTACTTGATCGCGCAGATCAACGAGCACGTCAACATCGAGGGCTGCGTAGTTAAGCCACGATTCTGGAAGTGGTCGAGTGGACCAATCAACGGCTGAGTGCTCTTTCGCCAAGCGAATCTCTAATAGCGATTCAGCGAGAGGTCCAAGGCCGACTCGTTCACAACCGGCAATTCGCGCGCCCAATTCGGTATCAAAGAGAGTGTGGGCAGTAAATTGAAGTTCGCGTAGGCATGGAAGATCTTGTGTGCTTGCGTGAATGATCCATTCACAATCGCTGAACTTCTCACTTAACTCAATCCACAGCGCTGGATCAGAGAGTGGAATCGGATCAATGAGGTGGAGACCGCCGCCACGGCGATAGATTTGAATGAGGTAAGCACGTTGACTGTATTTGTAGCCTGAAGCTCGTTCAGCATCAATTGCAATCGGACCAGTGCCATTCTCTAACTCTGCAATCATCAACCTGAAAGCGCTCTCGGTCTCAATGAGAGAGGGAAGGCCGTTGCCATCATTGTGCGGAGTGGAGAGAAGCGGGGGCAAAACCACTTCGGCTGTTACTTCAACATCATCAACCATGTGAGATAGAACTATCGACGGATCATCTGAGAGACCCCAGGTGGAACGGGTTCAAGTCCAGCTGCAATTTCAAGGACCTTCATCCAGGCCTTCAGGTGTCCAACAAGTGAATCGATATTGAGGGGAGTCCACGATGCGCGAATCTCAATCTCTGATTCACCATCACGCGCTTCAAGCATTCCGTAGGTGGAGCTTGCAACGCGAGTAACAGTTCCACTCTCGCTGCCAAAGTCAGAGCCATTCTCACGAAGAGTATCCATGAGCCAACTCCAGCCGATATCGCATAGCAGCGGATCACTTGCCATCTCAGAGTCGATTGTTGCGCGCACATACGTTACGCAGCGAAAATCTCCTGACCAACCCTCTTGCCCTTGTGGGTCATGGAGTAGAACAAAGCGACCTGTTGCAATCGCTTCAGAGTCATCATCTTCTAGCGGCCCATCAAGAACATCTGCAGAGAATGCAATCGCAAAAGGGGCGAGTTTTTGAGGCGCTGGCACTTCCTCCAACGTTATCTCGGCACGAGGTGTAACTATGCGAAGTTCGCCAAAGAGAGTCTCGTGACTCTTGAGGGAACGCGATGTGGCCATTAGGTGATTTTATTGCAAAGGAATGTAATCACTTGAAGGCGCGACTATCGACCATGTGGGTAAAATCATCGGATGAGCGCACTCCTCTCCCTGTTAAGCAGCTTCTTCTGGGGAACCGCTGACTTCCTTGGAGGTTCCTTAGCCAAACGCCATAAGGCGATTGAGGTTGTGGGGATTACTCAACTCATTGGGTTGGCCACCGGTGTACTTCTCTTGATTGCAACCGGAACGTGGATCGCTCCGAACCTTTCTATGCACGGCTATTTTCTGCCCGGTGTTCTCGCAGGAGCATGTGGTCTGACCGGATTGACCGCTTTCTATGCAGGCCTCGCAACTGGTCGAATGGGCGTTGTCTCGCCCATCTCATCACTATCGGCTGC
The DNA here is from genome assembly GCA_947452525.1 of Actinomycetota bacterium. Classification (GTDB taxonomy): domain Bacteria; phylum Actinomycetota; class Actinomycetes; order Nanopelagicales; family Nanopelagicaceae; genus PALSA-747. The sequence continues at coordinate 770 of CANGCW010000037.1, read as the reverse complement.
GATTCCAGTATTCATCGCATTCCTCGGTGGCGAAGTACCTGCACGGATTCAGATTATTGGAATGGTGCTCGCGCTGGTTGGAATCTTTATGGCTAGCGGTCCGGAGTTAAAAGGGGGACTTCCCATTCGTCCGCTTCTCCTCGGCTCCGTCTCAGCTCTGAGTTTTGGTCTCTGTATGGCCTTCATGGCGCAGGGATCTAAAACAAATTCACTCTTAACGATGACGAGTATGCGTTTAACGTCGAGTTCGATTGTCATCCTCTTTGCCCTCTCTGCGCGCAGCGTTGGAAAGTTCTCTCGACGAGAAGTGCCGACCCTTCTCTTTATCGGGGCAGCAGATTTCTTGGCAAATGTATTACTGGGTCTGGCAGTGACACGAGGATTGGTCTCTGTCTCAATGGTTCTCTCGTCACTCTTCCCGTTAGTGACAGCGCTCTGGGCTTTTCTGCTCTTGAAGGAGCGCTTGCATCGCCTTCAATATTTCGGAGTTGGCTGCGCACTTGTTGGTCTAGCTGCAATCTCAGTGGGTTGAGTTAACTCTCCAGAGTTGAAAGCAATCCTCGCCAGCAAGCTCTTCTGATTCAATGGTGAAATTTTTTTGGAGCAAATCCTCATCGAAGAAATTTCCATCGCCCCCGACTGAGCCCACCGTCAAGTGAAGCTCATCGAGTAGGCCGAGATTCATTATCTCGTGAAGAATTTTCACACCTGACTCAATCAGCAGAACTTTCTCTTGCGACTTCGTTTCAGCAATGATCTCCGCAAGAGTT
>CANGCW010000036.1 GCA_947452525.1 Actinomycetota bacterium | reverse complement strand
GATGCAATTTACGTTGCCGGCGTGGGCCAACATCAGATGTGGTCATCACAATTCATCAGCTACGAGAAGCCACGTTCATGGTTGAACTCTGGCGGCTTAGGAACAATGGGATATGCAGTTCCTGCAGCGATGGGCGCAAAGGTTGGCGCACCAGATAAGGTCGTTTGGGCAATTGACGGCGACGGATGTTTCCAGATGACAAATCAAGAACTCGTTACCTGTGCGCTCAACAATATTCCTATCAAGGTTGCGATCATCAATAATGAGAGTCTCGGAATGGTTCGCCAGTGGCAGACCCTCTTCTATGAAGGGCGTTACTCCAATACACAGCTCCACTCAAAGCGCATCCCTGACTTTGCAAAGCTCGGCGAGGCGATGGGTTGCGTCGGCCTCCGAGCAGAGACAAAGGAGGATGTCGATCGCGTCATCAATGAGGCGATGGCGATTAATGACCGCCCAGTCGTGGTTGATTTCAGCGTTCACAAGGATGCAATGGTCTGGCCGATGGTTGCAGCTGGCGCATCAAATGACCTCATTACAGTCGCGCGCTCTATGGCGCCTGTCTGGGATTCACAGGAGCTCTAATGGCTACTCATACCCTCTCCGTTCTCGTTGAGAATAGCCCCGGCGTTCTCGCGCGCATCTCCGCGCTCTTCTCACGTCGCGGATACAACATCGACTCTCTGGCAGTAGGGCCAACTGAGGATCCAGAGATTTCGCGTATGACAATTGTCATCAATGTTGAAGGTCATGCCCTTGAGCAGGTCATCCAACAACTCGATAAGTTAATTAATGTCATCTCGATTACTCAACTCGACCCTGTCACCTCAGTGCAGCGTGAGTTGTTACTCGTGAAAGTGGCGACTACGCCAACTAACCGATCTCAAGTACTTGAGACCGTTCAACTCTTCCGTGCCAAGGTTGTCGATGTTGCACAAGATGCAGTCACAATCGAAGCAACTGGAAATGCAGAAAAGATTCAGGCGCTCCTCCGAGTTCTTGAACCGTATGGAATCAAAGAACTCGTTCAATCTGGGCTCGTCGCAATGGAGCGCGGACTTCGCTTAACAACCAACGAAAGGTAAGACCAAGTGGCTACTCAATATCATGATGAAGATGCAGACCTATCAATCATTCAGGGCAAGAAAGTTGCAGTGATTGGTTACGGATCACAAGGCCATGCTCACTCATTGAATCTTCGCGATAGCGGAGTCGACGTTCGCATTGGTCTCGCCGATGGTTCAAAGTCTCGCGCAAAGGCAGAGGCTGAGGGACTTCGCGTTCTCTCTGTAGCAGAGGCAGTTAAAGAAGCAGATGTTGTAATGCTTCTAGCTCCAGATCACCTACAGCGCCATATTTACACAGATTCAATCCTTCCTAACTTGAAGCCAGGATCGGCTCTCTTCTTCGGACATGGATTCAACATTCGCTTCGGGTACATCAAGCCTGAGGCAAATATCGATATCGCGATGGTTGCTCCAAAGGGCCCAGGCCACCTCGTTCGCCGTGAGTATGCAGCCGGTCGTGGCGTTCCTGTACTCGTTGCTGTTGAGCAGGATGCAACAGGAAACGCATGGCCTCTCACACTTTCATACGCGAAGGCAATCGGCGGACTTCGCGCTGGCGGAATCCTCACAACCTTCAAGGAAGAGTGCGAGACCGATCTCTTCGGTGAGCAGTCAGTTCTCTGCGGTGGAGCATCACAGCTCGTTATGTACGGCTTTGAGACGCTCGTTGAAGCTGGTTACCAGCCAGAAGTTGCATACTTCGAGTGCCTGCACGAATTGAAGTTGATCGTTGACCTTATGTACGAAGGTGGAATCGCGAAGCAGCGTTGGTCAGTATCTGACACCGCTGAGTACGGAGATTATGTCTCTGGTCCACGCGTTATCGATCCAAGCGTTAAGACAAATATGAAGAAGGTGCTCGACGATATTCAGAACGGTGCATTTGCTAAGCGCTTCATCGATGACCAAGAGGCTGGCGCACCTGAGTTCAAGGCGCTTCGCGCAGCTGGCGAGAAGCACCAGATTGAGACTGTTGGCCGCGACCTTCGCAAGATGATGTCATGGGTTAACTCTTCAACCAAGGATGATTACCAAGAGGGCACAGCAGCACGTGGCTAAACCCGTCGTCTTGATAGCCGAGGAGTTAAGCCCTGCCACCATGGAGGCGCTTGGCCCCGATTTCGAAGTTCGTCACTGCAACGGTGCAGACCGTAACGAACTCCTTGCAGCTCTCTCTGCAGGCGTTGATGCAGTACTTATTCGATCCGCTACCAAGATGGATGCGGAGGCAATCGCCGCCGCAAAGGGTCTTAAGGTCATTGCTCGTGCAGGTGTTGGTCTAGATAACGTCGAGATTCCTGCAGCAACTGCTGCGGGAGTCATGGTCGTTAACGCTCCTACCTCAAATATCGTCAGTGCTGCAGAACTTGCAATCTCGCTCTTGCTCGCAAGTGCGCGATTCATCTCTCCTGCGCATGCCGCTCTTCGTGCGGGTAAGTGGGCACGTTCTAAGTACACCGGAGCTGAGATCTTCGAGAAGACTCTCGGCATCGTTGGTTTTGGACGTATCGGACAACTTGTTGCTGCACGCATGCAGGCCTTCGGCATGAATGTCATTGCATATGACCCATACATGTCACCCGCCCGCGCTGCACAGCTAAATGTTCGTCTCGTTGAACTCGATGAGCTATTGCGAACAAGTGATTTCATCACCATCCACCTTCCTAAGACGAAGGAGACTGCAAATCTCATTGGTGAAGAGGCACTGAAGAAGGTAAAGCCAACTGTTCGCATTGTTAACGCGGCACGTGGTGGCGTTCTCGATGAGGCTGCTCTCTACGCAGCGCTTACTGAAGGTCGCGTTGCTGGTGCAGGACTTGATGTATTTTCAACAGAGCCATGCACCGACTCACCACTCTTCACACTCGATAATGTGGTTGCCACACCTCACCTTGGTGCATCAACAGACGAGGCGCAGGAGCGCGCAGGTATTGCAGTTGCCGTTTCTGTCCGTAAGGCACTCGCTGGAGAGCTAGTGCCAGATGCAGTAAACGTTAAAGGTGGAGCGATCCACGAAGAGATTCGTCCAAGCCTCTCACTCGTTGAGAAGATGGCACAGATTGCATCGGTCATGGGTGGCGCACAGCCAACAACGCTTGACGTCCAGGTTCAGGGTGAGATCGCGGAGTACGACGCAACAATCCTTGCAACGAGCGCACTTAAGGGCGCACTCATCGCGAGCAACTGTGAAGATGTCACATATGTAAATGCACCAGGTCTGGCCGTTGACCGCGGCATCTCTGCATCAGTCACCTCAACACCAGAGTCGCATATGTATCGCAGCGCAATCTCATTGCGTGCAGCGTTCGCTGATGGCAAGTCAGTTGTTGTTGATGGAACCCTGATGGGTATGCGCAAGGTCGAGAAGATCATTGCGATCGATGGTTTTGACCTTGATCTTCCACCTTCAGATCACCTCGTCTTCCTCCGTTATGCAGACCGACCAGGAATGGTCGGCGCGCTCGGTGGCGTACTTGGAAAAGCTGGAATTAACATCAATGGCATGCAGGTCTCAAAGCATGCAACTGGCGATGAGGCGCTTATGGCACTCACTGTTGATTCAGATTTGCCTGCAGATGTAATGGAACAAGTGAGAGCAGAGACGAACGCTGAACTCGTCCGCTCGGTTACGGTGGTCTCATAATGAGTAAGAAGAACTTTAAGCTCGGCGTCATCGCAGGCGATGGCATCGGCCCCGAGGTTGTTGCAGAAGGACTTAAAGTCCTCGATGTTATCTCTGCAAAGCACGGTCTCACCTTTGAGCGCACCGAGTATGAACTAGGTGCGAAGTACTGGCACAAGACAGGGGAGACCCTTCCTGATGCAGTGATGGCTGAGATGGCGAAGCAGGATGTACTTCTTCTCGGTGCGGTCGGTGATCCATCCGTTCCATCAGGTGTTCTCGAGCGCGGCCTTCTTCTCAAGCTCCGCTTCGCATTCGATCACTACATCAACCTCCGCCCAACAAAGCTGTGGCCGGGAGTTGAATCACCACTCAAGAACCCAGGTGAAGTTGACTTCATCGTTGTTCGCGAAGGTACTGAGGGTCCATATATCGGTGCAGGTGGCGTTCTTCAGCAGGGAACACCTTTTGAAGTTGCAACAGAGGAGAGCATCAATACGCGCAATGGCGCAGAGCGTGCCATCCGTTATGCATTCGAGAAGGCGATGACCCGTCCTCGCAAGAAGGTAACTCTCGTTCATAAGAACAACGTTCTTACTCGTGCAGGTGGACTCTGGACTCGAACCTTTAATGAGGTTGCAAAAGAGTATCCAAGTATTGACACCGATTACATCCACGTTGATGCTGCATCAATGTTCTTCGTAACTCAGCCATCACGTTTCGATGTAGTCGTCACAGATAATCTCTTCGGAGATATCATCACTGATATCGCAGCAGCGATCTCAGGTGGAATTGGAATTGCAGCCTCTGGAAATATCAATCCAACTGGCAAGTTCCCTTCCATGTTCGAGCCGATTCATGGTTCAGCGCCAGATATCGCAGGGCAGAACGTCGCTGATCCAACGGCAACAGTGCTCTCTGTAGCGCTCATGCTTACCCACCTTGGTTTTGAGGCGGCTGCTCAAGAGATTTCAGATGTAGTATCAAAGGACCTTGCATCACGCGCAGGCGTCAAGAGAAGTACACAAGAGATCGGTACGGCACTAGCGGAGGCGCTGAAATAAAATGAAGGTAAATCTCACTCCTAATACACAACCACTTGAAGCTACTGCTCGCGCTGCGAAGATTGCTGAGGGTGGTTTCGGTAAGTACTACACCGACAATATGGTCGTTGCAGAGTGGAGTGAGGCAGATGGCTGGAGCGATGCAACGCTTAAGCCATATGGTCCAATCACTTTGGATCCTGCAACAGCGGTCTTCCATTATGGCCAAGAGATCTTTGAGGGAATGAAGGCGTACTCGCAGCCAGATGGCGGGATCAGCCTCTTCCGTCCAGAGGCGAACGCTCTCCGTTTTGCAAAGAGCGCAAAGCGTCTTGCGCTCCCTGAGATGCCAGTCGACTTCTTCATCGACACCGTCAAAGAGTTGGTGAAGCAGGACCGTGGTTGGGTCCCAACAAATGTTGGTGAATCGCTTTACATCCGTCCATTCATGATTGCGACCGAAGTTGGACTTGGCGTACGCCCATCCAATAAGGCGATGTACCTTCTCATTGCAACACCGGCATCTGCCTACTTCAATGCAAGTAAGGCAGTCACGGTCTGGATTAGCACTGAATATGTTCGTGCAGCTCTCGGTGGTACCGGTGAGGCGAAGTGCGGCGGAAACTATGCAGCATCACTTATGGCACAGAAGCAGGCAGCAGCAGAAGGTTGCGATCAGGTCGTATGGCTCGATGCGAAAGAGCGCCGTTATGTTGAAGAGATGGGCGGAATGAACCTCTACTTCATCAAGGGAAGTGGAAGTGATGCAACAATCCTTACTCCAAAGCTCACCGGAACACTGCTTCCAGGAATTACTCGTGACTCTATTCTGAAGGTCGGCGAGGATCTCGGTTACAAAGTTGAAGAGACGATGTTGACAATCGATGATTGGCGCGATGGCGTTGCAAGCGGTGAGATCAGCGAGATCTTCGCCTGCGGAACAGCTGCTGTTGTCTCTGCGATTGGCGCAGCAAAGAGCTCACATGGAACATGGCAGACCGGCAACGGTGAGCCTGGTCCAATTACCGCTGCAATCCGCAAGCGCTTGCTCGAGATTCAGCATGGTGTCGTTGAAGATGCCCATGGCTGGAATGTGCGAGTCTGCTAAATGACTGTTAATGATTCATTCCACATCTATGACACAACGCTCCGCGATGGTGCGCAGCAAGAGGGTCTCAATCTCTCTGTCCACGATAAGTTAGCGATCGCTCGCCATCTAGATGACCTCGGCGTTGGCTTTATTGAGGGTGGATGGCCCGGAGCTAATCCAAAAGACACTGAGTTCTTTAAGCGGGCACAAAAAGAGTTGCAGTTAAAGAATGCAACCTTCGTTGCCTTCGGAGCGACTCGTCGCCCAGGCGTAAAGGCGGCGGATGATGTACTTCTCCGTGCACTACAAGATTCACGAGCTGCAGCGGTAACGCTCGTTGCTAAGAGCCATGATCGCCACGTTGATCTCGCGTTGAAGACAAATCTTGATGAGAACCTCAAGATGATTGTCGACTCTATTCAGTTCCTTAAAGAGGGTGGACAGCGCGTCTTCCTCGATGCAGAACACTTCTTTGACGGCTACAAGTCGAACAAGGCCTACGCACTCGAGGTAATCAAGGTCGCTGCCGAAGCAGGCGCCGATGTCATCGCACTCTGCGATACCAACGGTGGCATGTTGCCTGACGAGCTATCGCAGACTGTGCATGATGTTCTGCAGGCTTCAGGTGCCCGCCTTGGAATCCACTGCCATAACGACACCGGTTGCGCTGTTGCTAACTCACTCGCTGCTATTAGCGCCGGCGTTACACATGTTCAGGGCACGCTCAATGGCTATGGTGAGCGCACGGGTAATGCCGACCTCGTCAGCATCATCGCAAATCTTGAATTAAAGAAGAAGCAACCAGTGCTCCCTCAAGGCGCACTCCGAGAAGCATTCCGCATTTCACATGCCGTCGCTGAAGTGACAAATGTTGCCCCATCTGCACGCCAACCATATGTAGGAATCTCAGCATTCGCGCATAAGGCTGGTCTTCATGCGAGTGCAATCAAGGTCGATCCTGCGATGTACCAGCACGAGGATCCAGAATCTGTTGGAAACGATATGCGCATGCTCGTTTCAGAGATGGCTGGCCGCGCCTCAATCGAATTGAAGTCTCGTGAACTAGGTATCGACCTCTCCAGCAATAAAGAGGTTGTCTCTCGCGTTGTTGGACGCGTCAAGGAGATGGAGTCCCGCGGCTTCACCTTCGAAGCAGCAGATGCATCTTTTGAATTGCTACTCCGTGAAGAGCTCGACGGTCGCCGTCCTCAGTTCTTCACCATTGAGAATTGGGCAATCACCGTTGATGGTGGAGAGAGCGGCGAGGTAACCTCGCAGGCAAGAGTCACGATTATTGCAAAGGGCGAGAAGATTGAATCTGCCGGAACTGGTAACGGCCCCGTTAACGCAATTGATAACGCACTTCGCAGCGGCCTTCTTAAGATCTATCCAGAGCTCGCAAAGCTCGAACTTACTGATTACAAGGTCCGTATCCTTGAGGGTCGCGCAGGCACAGGCGCAGTAACTCGCGTACTTGTTGAGACAAAGGATGGCGACGGTGAGTGGAGCACGATTGGTGTTCATGAGAACGTGATCGCCGCTTCTGCAATGGCACTCGAAGATGCCGTTACCTTCGGATTGCTCCGCCAGGGACGTCAACCAGAGTAATCTGCAGGTATGTCTGCATCTCAAGAGTTGATTGGTGCTTATCAAGAGCATCTGATCTTGGTGCGCAATCTCTCTGATAACTCAGTTAAGGGTTACATCAGCGATTTAGAATCCTTTGTGAACTATCTCGCCACCGTCGGTGTTGAAGAAATCAGTGCAATTAATCTGCGTCACCTTCGTGGTTGGCTCGCTTCACTCTCCGATCGTGGCGTTGCACGAAATACTCTCGCGCGACGAATCGTCTCTATTCGGGCATTTACATATTGGGCAGCGAGCAATGGCTGGCTTCCTGAAGATATTGGTCAGCAGTTAGCTCTTCCAAAGACTCAACGAGGCCTCCCAGAAGTTCTTGAGATCTCTGAGGCAGAGACAGTTCTTGCATCGATGGAACAGAGGTTTGGCGAAGAACCGAACGCCATAAATTCTCGCAACTTAGCGATGATTGAGGTGCTGTATTCATCCGGTATTCGTATCTCCGAGATGTGTGGACTCGATCTCTCCAGCATTGATTACAGCCGGGGAACGCTGCGCGTTATTGGTAAAGGAAATAAGGAGCGGACAGTTCCACTTGGCGAGCCCGCACTCGATGCGCTACGGAGTTACTGCAATCAGTATCGGAGCGAGTTGGCGAATGAAGGGTCAGGAAGCGCAGTCTTTCTTGGTAAGCGCGGTAAGAGAATTGATGCGCGAACAGCTCGCGATGTTGTCTACGAAGCTACAAGCGCCGTCGGCATTCACATGGGCCCTCACGGACTTCGCCACAGCGCAGCGACTCACCTGCTGGAAGGGGGAGCGGATCTCCGTATCGTCCAAGAGATTCTTGGCCACTCCTCCCTCCAGACCACGCAGATTTATACCCACGTCTCACCTGAACGGCTCCAGCG
>CANGCW010000035.1 GCA_947452525.1 Actinomycetota bacterium | reverse complement strand
TAATCCAACATAAGCAAGTCGTCGCTCTTCTTCCACCTCATCGCGATCTCCAAGAGTGCGAGAGTGAGGGAAGATTCCCTCTTCCATACCAGTGAGGAATACCGTTGGGAATTCAAGACCCTTTGCAGTATGGAGCGTCATCAGCGTCACGACTCCACCATGATCTTCTCCATCAGGAATTTGATCAGAGTCAGCGACGAGTGAGACCCGCTCGAGGAAGCCGGAGAGTGAGATCTCCTCGCCCTCAATAACTTCGCCCTCTTCATATTCTGTCGCAACGGAGACCAGTTCTTCTAAGTTCTCAGTGCGAGACTCTGCCTGCGGATCAAAACTCTTTGCGAGCTCTGCCAGCAAACCACTCTGTTCGAGCACAGCTTGAGCAATAACCGATGGGCGGACCTTCGCCTCAACGAGCGTATGGAGTCCTACAAGTAGGCCGATAAATTCTTTAATAGAGACGAGTGTGCGCGCTGGCATCCCTGGGGCTTCACCAGCACGATTGAGTGCGCCCCAGAACGAGAGGCCTTGAGACTTTCCATACTCTTCAACAATCTCAAGCGCGCGATCACCAATCCCGCGCTTCGGAGTATTGATAACGCGGCGGAGCGAGATCTCATCCTCCGGATTAACGAGAACGCGAAGGTAGGCGAGGAAATCCTTAACCTCTTTACGTTCGTAGAATCGAAGTCCACCGACGACCTTGTAAGGAATAGCAGAGCGAAGGAAGGCCTCTTCAAAGAGACGTGATTGCGCATTTGTTCGGTAAAAGATCGCTGTGTCGCCAGGTTGGGACTTTCCATCTTCACGAAGGCGTCGAATCTCTTCAACAACGAAAGATGCCTCAGCATGTTCGCTCTCCGCAAGGTGTCCAACGATTGGATCGCCACTTCCCTCTTCAGACCAGAGGTTCTTCTCGCGGCGCCCGGTGTTATTTCCAATGACTGCATTTGCAGCGGTCAGAATGTTCTGTGTTGATCGGTAGTTCTGTTCTAAGAGGATGGTCTTCGCATCCGGGTAATCCTCTTCAAATTGGAGGATATTGCGGATATTCGCACCTCGGAATGCGTAGATAGATTGATCAGCATCTCCCACAACGCAGAGTTCAGCCATCGGGAAACCATCACCATCAACGCCGACAAGTTCACGAATCAACAGATACTGCGCATGGTTTGTATCTTGATACTCATCGACGAGGACATGCTTAAAACGTGAGCGATAACGCGACTTCGCCTCCGGGAAGCGTTGGAGAATCTCAACGGTCTTACCGATCAGATCATCAAAGTCCATTGCGTTCGCAGTGGTGAGGCGACGTTGATAGATCGCATAGACCTCAGCGCAGACCTCTTCTAACTTAGTCGACGCGTTCTGCAGAAATGCTTGTGGCCCAAGGAGTTCATTCTTCGCTGAAGAGATAACGCCTTGAACGGAGCGAGGCGTGTACATCTTCGAATCAAGATTTAACTCAGCCAAGATGTGCTTGATGAGGGCGAGGCTATCTGAGCTGTCATAGATGGTGAAGGTATTTGTATAACCAAGGCGAACGGCCTCAGTGCGCAGGATGCGGACACATGCGCTGTGGAAGGTGGAGACCCACATCGACTTTGCCTGTCCGCCGACGAGATCGGCGACGCGCTCTTTCATCTCTGCGGCGGCCTTATTGGTAAAGGTAATCGCGAGAATCTCATACGGTGCTACCCCGCGCTCACCCATCAAGTAGGCGATACGGCGAGTGAGAACTCGAGTCTTTCCTGATCCTGCGCCAGCAACGATGAGAAGCGGCCCCCCAGCATGCAGAACGGCAGCTTCTTGAGCAGGGTTGAGGCCGGAAATGATGGAGTGGGATGGCACGGAGGCAGTCTAGAGGCAGCACAAGGGTTGGCTAGGATTTAGCCCTTCACACGAGAAAAAGGTGGCAACGTGCCTATATCCGATAACGAAATTGAACGCATCCTTATTGTTACCGCACACCCAGATGATTTAGATTTCGGCGCCGCCGGCACAATCGCGCAGTGGACCGCCGCAGGTATTCAGGTCTCGTATGCAATCTGCACTAATGGCGAACAGGGTGGAATCGATCAAACAGTATCTCGCGCTGAGATGCGATTGATCCGCCGCAAAGAACAGACCGACGCCGGTGCTGCAGTTGGCGTTACCGATATTCACTTCCTTGATTATCACGATGGACTTCTTCAACCAACAATTGAACTCCGTAAAGATATCGTCCGCATCATCCGCAAGGTCCGCCCTGATCGCTTGGTCTGTCAGAGCCCCGAGCGAAATTACGAACGAATCTTTGCATCACACCCTGATCACATGGCGGCTGGAGAAGCTGCGATGCAGGCGGTCTATCCAGATTGCGGAAATCCCTTTGCATTCCCTGATCTCTTGGCGGATGAGAAGTTAGAGCCATGGACTGTGCGCGAAGCGTGGGTAATGTCGACGACCTTCCCAGATCACTTCATCGATATTACCGATACCTTTGATAAGAAGTTAGCTGCGCTCCATGCGCACGTCAGCCAGACCGCTCACAATGAGAAGCTGGACGAGATGATTCGCGAGTGGGGCCAACGCACCGCTGCGCAATATGGCTTTGCTGAAGGCCGTTATGTCGAGGCCTTCAAAGTAGTCACAACCGCTTAACTATTTAACAGTTACCTTCTCGATCGCGATTGTCTGCTTTGGCGTTCCATCTGTCTTGCCGCCAACTACACCTGCAGCAGCGATTGCTTTAACAATATCGAGACCTTTGGTGATCTTGCCCCAACGGGTGTAGGAAGCTCCAAGCGTGGTGTCGGCATAGACCAAGAAGAACTGGCTGCCATTGGTATTTGGTCCTGAGTTAGCCATCGCAACAGTTCCTGCTGGGTAATTATTTGCTACCGCTGCCGGAAGGTTCTCATCGCGGAAAGAGAATGCAGGTCCACCACCACCAGTCGCTGTGGGATCTCCACATTGAAGGACATAGATGCCGGCAGTGGTGAGGCGGTGGCAGAGCGTCTTATCAAAGTAACCGACGTTCGCCATCACACTAAAGATAAATGTTGTTATGGGTGCGTTCTCACCATCTGCCTGCACGACGATATCACCACAGTTCGTTTTAAATGTGAATGTCACGAGTGCAGCAGGAACCTTATAGGAAGGAATAGTGAACTTAGCTGGCTTATGTCCCACTGCGCTTGTTGGCTTGCATGAGTTCATCATCGATTGCATTGAGCTCATCGATGATGCCATCTTGCTCTTCGGCTTGTTCTTCGACTTATCGGCTGCATGCGCAGGTGAGAGAACGGCTACAGATACCACTAATAGCGATGTGGTAATTGCAATTGCACGCTTCACTTTATTCCTACTCCCATTCAATCGTGCCAGGTGGCTTACTCGTAAGATCGAGCGCTACGCGATTTACTTCACGAACTTCATTTGTGATGCGGGTTGAAATCTTCTCCAGTACATCGTACGGAAGGCGACTCCAATCTGCAGTCATCGCATCTTCACTTGAGACTGGGCGGAGAACAATGGGATGACCATATGTTCTTCCATCTCCCTGTACTCCGACGCTACGCACATCAGCGAGAAGGACTACTGGGCATTGCCAAATCTCTCGATCTAACTTCGCCAATCTTAATTCCTCGCGAACGATGAAATCGGCTTTTCGCAGAATTGTAAGTCTATTCTCAGTAACTTCTCCGATAATGCGAATCGCTAAGCCTGGACCTGGGAATGGCTGGCGCCACACAATCTCTTCAGGAAGTCCAAGTTCGATACCAACAGCACGGACCTCATCCTTAAAGAGTGTGCGGAGTGGCTCGATGAGAGAGAACTGAAGGTCATCAGGCAGTCCACCGACGTTGTGGTGCGACTTAATATTTGCAGCTCCCTCTCCCCCGCCAGATTCGACAACATCTGGATAGAGAGTTCCCTGCACTAAGAATTCAACCTCTTCATGTGCAGAGATCTCGCGGGCTGCCGCTTCAAAGGCGCGGATAAATTCGGCACCGATAATCTTTCGCTTAGTCTCAGGATCTGTTACTCCAGCAAGTGCTTTCAGGAATGTTTCGCGCGCATCGACAATGTGCAGTGCAACTCCGGTTGCTGCGACGAAATCTTTTTCGACTTGCTCCGCTTCACCTTCGCGAAGAAGGCCGTGGTCAACGAATACGCAAGTGAGTTGATCTCCGATTGCTTGCTGCACAATCGCAGCTGCAACGGCCGAGTCCACACCACCTGATAGGCCACAAATTACGCGCTTGCCACCAACTTGAGCCTTGATCTTCTCAATCTCAGTTGCAGCAATATTTTCCGTTGTCCACGATGGCTTACATCCAACGACATCAATTAACCAGCGACGGAGTATCTCCTGGCCGTTCTCAGAGTGAAGTACTTCGGGATGGAATTGAACGCCAGCAAGAAGCCCATCAGTGCTCTCAAAAGCTGCGATAGGAGTATCGCTCGTTGCAGCTGTTGCCTTAAACCCTTCAGGAGCAACAGAGACGCTATCGCCATGTGACATCCAAACTTTAAACTCATCATCAAGTCCACGGAGCAAGAGCGAATCACCAGTGCGTGAGAGTTCAGTGCGACCAAACTCTGACTTGCCTGTCTTTGCAACAGTTCCACCGAGCGCTGCAGCCATCGCCTGGAAGCCATAACAAATTCCAAATACTGGAATGCCGTGGTTGAAGAGCGCCGCGTCGAGCGTTGGAGCACCCGGCTCGTAGACACTTGAAGGTCCGCCTGAGAGGATGATCGCCTTAGGGTTCTTCGCAAGCATCTTCTCAACGCTCATCGATGATGGGACGATCTCTGAGTAGACATTTGCTTGGCGAACACGGCGCGCAATTAATTGTGCGTACTGTGCACCGAAATCGACGACTAGAACCAACTCGTTATTCACAGCTTTTACCTCAACCACGGTGAATGACGACCTCTACCTTTTGGAAATCCTTCAACTCTGAGTAACCAGATGTTGCCATTGCACGACGTAGCGCACCGAAGAGATTCATAGAGCCATCAGATGTGTGGGATGGGCCGACGAGGACCTCTTCAAGAGTTCCTACAGTGCCAACGCGAACTCTGTCGCCACGTGGAAGTTCATCATGGCTAGCTTCTGTTCCCCAGTGCCATCCCTTACCTGGTGCCTCGGATGCGCGAGCAAGTGGTGAGCCCATCATGACTGCATCTGCGCCACATGCGATCGCCTTGGCGATATCTCCTGAGCGACCAACAGAACCATCTGCAATAACGTGAACGTAACGTCCGCCGGATTCATCCATGTAATCGCGGCGGGCTGACGCAACCTCTGCAACTGCAGATGCCATCGGTACTTCAATTCCAAGAACGGTACGTGTTGTGTGAGCCGAACCGCCACCGAAGCCAACGAGAACACCTGCTGCACCTGCGCGCATTAGGTGAAGCGCTGCAGTTCCAGTTGCGCAACCACCAACGATGACAGGGACATCAAGCTCGTAGATGAACTTCTTCAAGTTAAGTGGTGCAACGCGTGTCGCAACATGCTCTGCGCTCACTGTTGTTCCGCGAATAACGAAGATATCGACGCCTGCATCGACTACTACTTTATGTAGTTCAGCAGTGCGCGCTGGCGAGAGCGCCGCAGCAACTGTTACGCCTGATGCGCGAATCTCTGCAATACGAGCCTTAACCAACTCAGGTTGAATGGGAGCTGCATAGAGCTCCTGCATACGACGGATCGCTTGCTCCTGTGGAATCGATGCAATCTCTGCAAGTGGAATACGTGGATCTACGTGACGAGTCCAGAGACCCTCAAGATTCAATACGCCAAGGCCACCGAGCTTGCCGATTGCAATCGCTGTCTCAGGTGAGACGACGGAGTCCATCGGTGCTGCGAGCATTGGGAGATCGAACTTATACGCATCAATCTGCCATGATGTTGAGACTTCTTCAGCGTCGCGCGTGCGACGGCTTGGCACGATAGCGATATCGTCGAAAGAGTAGGCAGCGCGTGCGCGCTTTCCTGGTCCGATTTCAAACTCATTCATGGCTTCTACTTTCCGCTTCTGCTGTAGTTAGGAGCTTCTGCAATATCGAGAACATCGTGTGGGTGGGACTCTTGAAGTCCTGCTGCTGTGATTTGGATAAGTTGGCCGCGCTCTTGGAGCTCTGCAATTGTTGCGGCTCCTGCGTAACCCATACCTGAGCGGAGTCCGCCGACGAGTTGATGAATGACGGTTGAGACTGGGCCACGATAAGCGACCTTGCCCTCAATGCCTTCTGGAACGAGCTTGTCTTCAGCGAGAACGTCATCCTGCATGTAACGATCCTTGGAGTACGACTTCTGCTCGCCACGAGATTGCATCGCACCGAGTGAACCCATACCGCGGTAGCCCTTGAACTTACGGCCGTTGATCTCAAGAAGTTCTCCTGGTGACTCATCGCAACCTGCGAGGAGCGAACCGAGCATCACAGTATCTGCGCCAGCAACAATTGCCTTCGCGATATCACCTGAGTACTGAAGTCCGCCATCAGCGATCAGTGGGACACCCGCAGAGAAACATGCCTTGTGGGCTTCCATGATTGCAGTGACTTGTGGGACTCCCACGCCTGCAACTACGCGCGTTGTGCAGATAGATCCTGGGCCAACGCCGACCTTCACTGCATCTGCACCAGCATTAATCAACGCCTGCGCACCGGCACGTGTTGCAACATTGCCACCGATAATTTGAATATCAGGGAAGGACTTCTTGATGCGAGCAATCGCATCGAGCACTGCGCGGTGATGTCCGTGCGCCGTATCTACAACAACGACATCTACACCCGATTCGATGAGTGCACTTGCGCGATCGAATCCATCATCGCCGACACCAACAGCTGCGCCAACGTGGCCATGCTTCTTTGCAGCAATAACATTCTGCACTTGTTCAGCGATCGGCAGGTTGCGGTGGATGATTCCCATGCCGCCTGCCTTAGCAAGAGCGATCGCCATGCTCGCTTCAGTAACAGTATCCATCGCTGAAGAGAGGATCGGGATCTTTAACTCAATCTTTCGCGTCAGACGTGTTCTTGTCTCGACCTCGGATGGAACGACCTGGGATGCATCCGGCAGGAGGAGGACATCATCGTAGGTAAGCCCGAGGAGAACTACTTTTTCGCGATATCCATCACTCATTGGCGCATTCTACGGGGAGCGCCGTGAGAGACAAAAAGCCCCCTTCAAGCGTGAGCGGAAGGGGGCTTCTCGTTACGAGTTAGTGGGAGTGCCCACCAGGTCCATGGCTATGTCCATGGCCGGAAGCCTCTTCCTTCTTCTCCTCAGGCGTTTCAAAGACGAGCGCCTCTGTTGTAATAAACATCGCTGCGATAGATGCCGCGTTAGCAAGTGCTGAACGTGTCACCTTCACTGGATCGATAACGCCCTCTTTGACGAGGTCGCCGTAGGTGTCATCAGCTGCGTTAAATCCCTCATTAGCCTTCATTGAGCGGACCTTCGCAACAACGACATAACCCTCTGCGCCAGCATTCTCTGCGATCCAACGTAGTGGCTCATCGCATGCCTTCTGCACGAGACGTACACCGACTGCGCGATCACCTGTTAGTCCGAGGTCACCATCGAGCGCTGAAGCTGCATGCACAAGTGCTGCGCCTCCGCCGACAACGATTCCCTCTTCCACTGCTGCGCGAGTTGCAGAGATAGCATCCTCAAGACGGTGCTTCTTCTCCTTCAATTCAACCTCAGTATGTGCGCCGACCTTGATAACGCAGACGCCACCAGCGAGCTTCGCAAGACGCTCCTGCAACTTCTCGCGATCCCAGTCAGAATCTGTTGTTGAGATCTCGCCGCGAATTTCAGCAACGCGACCAGCAACAGCCTGCTTATCGCCAGCGCCGTCGATGATGGTTGTGTTGTCCTTGGTGATAACGACGCGACGTGCGCGACCCAAGAGATCAAGGGTTACAGTCTCGAGCTTGAGACCAACCTCTGTTGTGATGACCTGACCGCCGGTGAGGACTGCAATATCTTGCAACATCGCCTTACGACGATCACCAAAGCCTGGCGCCTTAACAGCTGCTGATGCGAATGTTCCGCGCATTCTGTTAACGACGAGAGTTGATAGCGCCTCGCCATCAACATCTTCAGCGATAATCAAGAGTGGCTTGTTAGCCTGTGCGACCTTCTCAAGAACAGGCAAAATATCGCTAAGTGCTGAGATCTTCTGTCCTGAGATCAAGATGTAGGCATCTTCAAGCACTGTCTCCATGCGATCTGAATCAGTGACGAAGTATGGAGAGATGTAGCCCTTATCGAACTGCATGCCCTCAGTGAAGTCGAGCTCAAGACCAGTTGTCGATGACTCTTCAACGGTGATGACGCCATCCTTGCCGACCTTATCCATCGCCTCTGCGATGAGATCGCCAATCTTCTTATCCTGTGCAGAAATGGTAGCGACATCTGCAATCTGAGCCTTGCCCGAGACTGCTGTTGCATTCTTAGCGAGCGCATCAGAGACTGCCTTCACAGCAGCTTCGATACCGAACTTAATCTCCATTGGCTGTGCGCCAGCAGCAAGATTGCGAAGGCCTTCCTTCACCATTGCTTGTGCAAGAACAGTCGCAGTTGTTGTTCCATCTCCAGCGACATCATTGGTCTTCTCAGCAACTTGCTTAACGAGCTGAGCGCCCATGTTCT
>CANGCW010000034.1 GCA_947452525.1 Actinomycetota bacterium | reverse complement strand
GGCGCGACAGGTAACCCTAAGGATGATGCAGCAACAGTTAAGTTCTTCAAGGATAACGCCGGCAAGCCAATGACAACTGGCAAGCAAGCACAGATGTATGCAGATCACTTCATCGCCTTCCACCTCTCAAACATTGGTGGCGGAAAGACTTACTCTGAGCTCTCAGCTCAAGAGATGGGCGTAGCAGCTCAGCTCGCAGCAGATCCAAAGAATGCAACACTCATTGCAGAAGACCAAGCACTTCAGGGCAAGGTTGCAACAGTGTTTAAAGGCGAGTCACTCCGTGGCATGCTCCTTAACGCTTATGCATTCGGAACTCTCGGTGTGATCGCTCAACTATCTGCTTATGCAGCATTTATCGGAGCACTTCTCTTCTTGCTTCTTGCTTTGATGGGATTCGCTCACCTTCGTCGAGTCGAAGATGGTGATGCGATTTAATCCTCATCTCTCCGTGAGGGAAGACCCCCGAGTAATCGGGGGTCTTTTTATTTCCCAGTTTCAAAGGTCTCGGATACGCGAAGTGTGCGTGAGAGATAACCAGCAAGAATAAGTACGCCACATGGAAATGCCATTGCAATCGGAAGCGAGAAGGCTCGAGAGAGATTTCCAGTGATCACTGGCCCAATAAAGTACGAGAGAATTCCAACGATTCCCACACGGGCAATTGCAACAGATGGCGCCACACCAGGAATCTTTCCCGTTGCGGAGATAAGTGCCGGAACCATTGGACCAATACCGAGCCCAGCGATGATGAATCCAAGCACGACAACGATTAATCCTGCCGCTGTGCTCACTCGAGAGAGCGGAACGGCAATTGCTATAGAAGCGCCTAATGAGAGTCCACCTATATATCCGCCGAGCTTCACCACTCTCTCCGGGCCGAAGCGGTGCATCAGTGAGTCACCGGTAAAGCGCCCAACAATCATTGCAAACCCAAATGCCGCCACGCCGCTCGCATCAAGGCCGGTTGCGATATGAAGGTGACGATGGAGAAGAATTCCACCCCAGTCACTGATGGCCGCTTCGGGGATGAGACAACCCACCATCGCAATGCCGAGCGCCCACAGAACAGCGGTCTTACGATCAAAGAGTGGAACTTTCGCTGATGTACCCTCGCCACTGCTCTCCCCTACATGACCATCGAGAGAGTTGGGGAGTAGGAAGTAAATATTTGGAATAAATATCGCTAGTCCAATGATCGCAACTCCTACAATATTTTCACGAGGAGTGATGAAGCGAGCAAAAACACCGCCTGATGCGACAGCGAGAAGCATTCCTACCGACCAAGCGCCATGGAAGCTGGACATATATTTCCGCTTGAGATGTATCTCCACTGCCACACCTTGCGTATTGAAGGCGTTATCGAGTCCGCCAGTACCAATACCCTGAATAAAGAGGGCGATGACAAGCGTCCAATAACTATCTGCGATGCCGAGCATAAAGATTCCAACGGAGATCTCTACTGCTAAAACCATCGAGACCCAACGCGAGCCATAAGTATGAATAAGGCGTCCCGTGAGTTGTGCGCCGAGTAGTCCACCGAGCGGTCCGCCAATGAGCGCCAAGCCAAACTGAGCATCCGAAAGGTGCAGTGCCAACTTAATCTCTGGGATGCGAGGGACCCATGCATTCATAACGATGCCGAGAAGTCCGAAGGAGAGCCAGACCATATTTCGCGCACGCGTGGCTACTGCGTGAATATCATTGTGCATCATCCTAAGTAGCCCTCCACAACCAGAACACCCTCGTGGCGAACCTGGAGGTTAACAGTAATATTCAGGCATGGCGCTTACTCGTCGAAATTCTGAAGCGGGACTCTGGCTCTCGCGACGCGGCTCTGGCACTCCCCTCGTTCTCTTGCACGGAATGGGCTCATCGCATCATGCATGGGATCTCATCGCTGATGATTTAGAGAAGTCATTCGCTGTCATCCGCATAGATTTCCCAGGCCATGGTGAGACTCCGTATCTGGATGGAGAGGAAATGGACCCCGTCTCTCTTGCAGATAAGGTCTTCCGCACATTGTCAGAACATGGCTTGGAAGAGTTCCATCTTGTCGGAAATTCATTAGGAGGATGGGTTGCGCTAGAAATGGGATCGAAATATGCGCATTCGGTCTTGAGTATTACCGCGCTCGCGCCTGCTGGACTCTGGTTGGTTCCTGAGACAAAGCGAATTTTGAAGGCATCACAGGGAAGGCAACTAGCAAAGGCTCTGCATCCTGTTGCCCCGTACATCGCGCGGTACGAGTGGGCACGAAAGATTGGCTTTGAAGTGGTGAGTCCGCAGTGGCGAACCCTTCCGACACAAATCCTCGTCGATGCGACAAAGGCGATGGGTACATCGAGGGGGTACTTCCCTGCATGGGATGCTCTCCTGGGGCGGAGATTTGATTCGCAGGTTGATCCCTCCATTCCCGTCTGCATCATCTTTGGCGACTCTGATAACACCCTTCCAGCAGCTTTTAGCCAGGAGCGCTCATTGGCACCACGCCATGCGAAGTGGGTAACGTTGCCTCAATCTGGACATGCCCCCATGTGGGATCGCGCTTCTGAAGTTATTGAACTTATCTATGAGACAACGGCCAGTACGTCGCGTTAGGTAGTCGCGGCGCTCAATCTCTCACCTATTTCGCCCTGGATTCACCTAAAAAGCCAGCTCGGTACGGCACAATTTCCCCATGTCCATTCGCCAGTACCGCCCTCGCGGGAATATGCGATTAGGACTCTCCTCAGCGCGCTCACGTATTCTCTGGGGATCCTTCGCCCTTGCAATCATCCTTCAGATTCTCTACCCGCTCGTGCATGGCGGACTCTTACGTGGCCTCACTCTCGCGATCGTCTACGCATCGACTCTCTCAATCTGCATTCATGCACTGTATGCGTATGGCGTCCGTTATCTCATTACCTATGTCGCGCTAACAGGCGCATATGCATTTCTTGTTGAGCTCATCGGTCTCCGCACGGGTTGGCCGTTTGGCAATTATCACTATGACTCCTCGCTCGGCCTTGCGCTAGGCGGAGTTCCGCTCGTCGTTCCATTCGCATGGATGATGATGGCTCACCCCATTCTTATTGCTGCGCGACGCATTGCTCACGGTTGGATCTTTCTCTACGGAGGTTTTGGATTGATGGCCTGGGATCTCTTCCTTGATCCTCAGATGGTTGAGGCGAAGCGATGGGTCTGGGAATCTACAAAACCAGCGTTGCCACTTGAACCAATGATTCCGCTCTCTAACACCGCCGGTTGGCTCTTTGCGGGAATGGGACTCCTTGCACTTCTGCATTGGGCCCTACCAAAAGAGCGGAAGAAGGTTGGCGCAAAGAACACTGTTGCAGATCTCTTTCTTATATGGACGCTCTTCTCTGGTGTCGTGGGAAATCTCTTCTTCTTCAATCGCCCAGGCACCGCGCTGCTCGGTGGCATCGTCTTTGGTCTGACTATTGCGCCGTACTTCTTCTCGCTGCGCTTTGGTCGACCCGATTACATTTAAATGTCTCTCTGGCTCTCTGCTCCTCTTTTTGCGCTCTTAGCCCTCTCGCTAGGAATCTCCCTTCTCAATGCGCTCACACTCGTGGTGGTGCGCAGATCCCATTCGGCACCGATTGAGAGGTCGGTTGCGGTGCTCATACCGATGCGAAATGAAGAGCTCCATGTTGAACGTGTCATTAACTCAGTACTCGCCTCCGTAAACCTCGCCAACTTTTCACTCACCGTACTCAATGACGGTTCTACTGATAGAACCGCTGAGATACTCGATAGCCTTCACGACCCGCGCTTACACGTGATGCACGGTCGTGAACTCCCTGATGGCTGGCTTGGTAAACCGCATGCCTGCCACCAACTCTCACAATCAAACTCGGCTACCAGCGCGGAGTACTTAGTATTTCTTGATGCTGATCTCACGCTTGCTCCAGAAGCAATCTCAGCGTCGATCGCGACCCTGGAGAGACGTGGATGGGATTTCATCTCACCTCACCCCCGGGAATTGGCATCATCACCATTGGCTCGCCTCATCCAACCGTTAATGCAATGGTCGTGGATCTCTAGCGTTCCGGTTCGCCTTGGTATCTCCCTCAAAGTTCCAAGCATGGCAATTGCAAATGGCCAATTCGTTATTGTTAAGCGAAGTGCATACGAGGCAATCGGGGGTCACGCCACAATCCGCAGTGAAGTCATCGAAGATCTTGAGCTTGCTCGAACACTCGTAAGCGGGAAGTTCAAGGGCGGAGTGGCGATAGCAAGCGATGTTGCAGAATGCCTGATGTACGCCAACGATCGCGAGATGCGGGCTGGATATAGGAAGTCTCTCTGGCGCGCTTTCGGTTCACCTTTTGGCACATTCATGGCAATTGCCCTACTTGCTATCACACAGATTGCTCCACTGATAATTGCACTTGCTGGCAGCAGAATCGGATGGACTCTCTTCGCACTCGCGGCATTCACACACGCTCTCTCCGCTATAAGGACGAGATCAAACCCGCTCAATACGTGGGCTCACCCCGTTGCAATCGCTCTCTTCATCGTTATGGCGATTGATTCACTCGCCGCCAAACGGAATGGGAAACTTATATGGAAAGATCGTGCACTGCTATGAAAATAATTGTGATTGGAGCTGGTCTTGGCGGCCTCTCTGCTGCAGCTCGCTTAGCGAAGAGTGGATTCGACGTTGAGATCTTTGAAAAGTCAGGTGCCATTGGCGGAAAATGTCGTACTGAATGGTTTGGCGATTATGCATTCGACACCGGCCCAACGTTATTAACCCTTCCGGCTGTCTTTCGCGATCTCTTCAAGAAGACCGGTGGTCGATTAGAGCGCGAAGCAAAGCTTGCTCCCGTTGATCCAGCATTTAACTACTTTTTCGCCGATGGTTCGACTTTAGAGTTTCCCAACCTAGATCTTCCAAAGATTTTGAACTCCATCGACTCCACATTTGGAAAGCGTCAGGGTAATGACTGGCATAACTTGATGCAGCGCGCTGAGGCGATGTGGGATATCTCAAGAACTCCCTTTATCGAATCTGAGATTCCTTCCCTCACCAGCTTCCTTAAGAATCGAAGAATTCTCTCTGATGTGAGAACTATTGCGCCGTGGTTAACTCTCAGTAAAGTTGCTGCGAAGTACACAGATGATCCACGCCTTCGGATGATTATTGAACGTTACGCCACGTACACGGGAAGTGATCCCCGCAAAGCACCTGGGGTGCTTGCGACAATTGCCTTTATGGAGACAACATTTGGCGCATGGCATGTTGAGGGAGGCATTGGAAACCTCGCGATTGCTCTAGGTGCACGTTGTGAGGCGCTGGGAGTGAAGATTCATCTCAATACTCCTGTATCTGAAATTCTTACCTCCAATGGCGCCGCGGTAGGTGTAATTGTGAACGGTTCCCGGTTGGCTGCAGATGCGGTCGTAGCAAATGCAGATGCGGAAGTTGTCTATAACTCACTCATCCCTGGCGAGAAGAGAGCGCTCCGTGGCGTCCGTCGCAACCTCAAGAAGAGTGAACCATCACTCAGTGGCTTCTCGCTCTACCTAGGACTTCGTAACTCTTCTGGCGCAGAGCTGCCTGCCATCGGCTCTCACAATGTATTTTTCCCAGATCGCTACCACGAAGAGTTCGACGATATCTTCGCTTCGAAGATCCCTGTTCGCGACCCTGCAATCTACATCTGCGCACCACAAGATCCAGCGATGATCCGAGGATCTGTTGATGAGATGCAGGCCTGGTCCGTCCTTGTAAATGCCCCACGACATGATCCCGAAGGCGGATATGACTGGAATGGCAAGGGTGAAGAGTATGCAGAGAAGTTAATCAAGAAGATGGATGGACTCGGACTTCGGGTTTCGGAACGCCTTGAGGTAATGGAATTTAGAACACCAGAGGAGCTACAGAGTAGATACAACGCTCCAGGTGGTTCTATCTATGGTGGCGCCGTTCATGGCGCAACATCTGTCTTTACTCGCCCTCAAAATCGCTCTCCGCTAAAGAATCTCTACTTGAGTAGCGGCTCTGCGCATCCCGGTGGTGGTCTACCAATGGTAACGATTGGTGGCGAACTAGTTGCTGAGGCGATCCTTAACTCTGATCTGGGTGTAGGCGTCCCGAAGAACCATCACTAGCGCAATGACTTGCATGAGCACCATTGAAACAACAATGGGAGCGAGCAGACCATTCTTGATATGCCAAAAAGTAATTGCTAGCGCTAGATAGATTGCACGGTGGGGACGCTCTCCCCATGTAACCACTCCAGTTTCAAATTTTCCAAGGCTTAGTAACCGCGCACGTGCATACTCTTGTGTATTTGCAATGACAAGTAGGGCAAGAGCGAGGCCAAGTGGTGCTCCCATTGTGTAGAGAGCTAAAACCCAGAAGAGTTCTGAAACTCTATCTGCCACAGAATCAAGGAGCGCGCCCTGTCGAGAGTCACGCCCGCTATAGATAGCGAGTGAGCCATCTACGCCATCTGCTACGACCGCCAGAAGAAGGAAGATGAGTGCCAGATAACTTCTCGACCAGCTGAAGACTAGAACTGAAGCCACAACTCCCAATAGCGTTAAGAGGTTTGGAGTGACCCTCAACACCCGGAGAGCACGGGCGATGAGGTAGGAGATCCGAAGCCAGCCAAGCACAACGCCCTCCGCCTTCACGTTTCCGTGCAGGGACTCCCACAGGTTGAGGAATTCTGTGAAGCTGGTGCTCCCTGTGCTGGCAATCATAGGAATCAGGGTACCGTTCGGATGTGCAAAATGACGTATGGACAATCGATTCGCTTAAAGCGGAGATCGACCTCGCTCTTGCGAAGTATGTTGAAAAGAGTTGCTCCTCGCTCACTGCGATTGGACCAGAGCTTGCGAGCGTAGCAACCGCATTGAGTGGATTTACCCTCACATCCGGAAAGCGGTTCCGTCCACTCCTAGCCTCGCTCGGCTTTCTTGCAACCGGAGAACCGCTGAACACCTCGGCTTTCACGGCGCTTTCAAGTTTAGAACTCGTTCACGTCTGCGCACTTATTCATGACGATGTTATGGATCAATCGGATACCCGTCGCGGCGAACCCACCATTCACCGCCTCTTTGAATCCCAACACAGAGCAGCTGGACTTCAAGGCTCCTCTGCAAATTACGGAGTTGCTAGTTCTATTCTGATTGGCGATCTTGCCCTCGTCTGGGCTGCAAACATGGCGCGCTCCGGCGGGCAATCAATAGGTGAACTCGAACGATTCCTCGCGGTCTTCGATGAGATGCAATCTGAACTGATGGCCGGTCAATTCCTCGATATTCACGAGCAAGCGCTAGGTACGCACAGCGTCGAGCGATCGCTTAAGGTTGCACGATTTAAATCTGCGAAGTACTCCATTGAGCGACCACTGCACTGCGGTATCGCACTTGCCCTCCCCCACGATGCAGCCCGGGCAGAAGAACTTTCGACGCATCTCTCGGCATACGGTCTTCCGCTCGGTGAGGCCTTCCAATTGCGCGATGATCTTCTTGGCGTATTCGGCGCAGAAGCAGATACCGGTAAGCCCGTCGGCGATGATCTCCGTGAAGGAAAGCGCACCGTCCTTCTCGCCCTCGCGCATGAGCGCGCAACAGAGAAACAGAAGGAGTTCTTTGCCTCCCATATCGGGCGAAGCACGCTGAACTCTGACGAGATTGCCCTACTTCAAAGTGAAATTATCGCTACAGGAGCAGTCGAACGACTTGAATCTCTCATCACCGAATTAACCGAGCAGAGCCTTCACTCGCTTGCCGCCGCCCCCATCGATTCATCTGCTCGAGCACTTCTCGAAGATGTAGCTATCCGCGTTACAAGGAGAAAAAATTGAAGCAAATCAAAGGCCCATCTGATCACGTACTCATCGTTGGCGCAGGACTTGCTGGCCTGAGCGCAGCCATGCACCTCGCTGGCGCAGGACGCAAGGTGACGATTCTCGAGAAGAACTCATATCCGGGTGGTCGCTGTGGCATTCTCAATAAAGATGGCTACGCCTTCGACAATGGCCCAACCGTCCTCACCATGCCAGATCTGATGGCAGAGTCATTTAACGCCCTTGGTGAAGATATGAAGGATTGGCTAGAGCTCCTTCCTGTTGAACCGCTCTATCGCGCCTTCTTCCATGATGGCTCACAGATTGATGTCCATGCTGAGACCGGCAAGATGGTTGAAGAGATTCGCACTATTTGTGGCGCCGATGAGGCAGCAGGATACGAGCGCTACGTCGATTTCGTCTCCAAGTTGTACAAGTACGAGATCAATGACTTTATCGACAAGAACATTGACTCACCGTTCAATCTCTTGACTCCGAACTTAGCGAGATTGGTTGCTCTCGGTGGTTTTAGACGTCTGGCGCCAAAGGTAGAGCAATTCCTCTCCGATGCTCGCCTACAGAAACTCTTCTCATTCCAAGCGATGTATGCGGGAGTAAGTCCACAAGAAGCTATGGCGCTCTACGCAGTCATCGCTTACATGGACTCCGTAAACGGCGTCTTCTTCCCTAAGGGTGGAATGAATGCATTCCCGCGCGCAATGGCGGCGGCGGCCTCCAAGCATGGCGTGGAGATTATCTACAACACCGCAGTGACAACGGTTGAGCATTCACATGGCAAGGCAACGGCAGTTCTTGATCAGTACGGCATACGCCATGAGTTTGATGCCCTTGTTCTTAACCCTGACCTTCCGGTTGCATACCGAGAACTCCTAGGAAGTGTTCCGAAGAGAATTGAG
>CANGCW010000033.1 GCA_947452525.1 Actinomycetota bacterium | reverse complement strand
GCCGACGGTATCGCGCATCTCGGAGAGAACTTCGATGCGCCCCTTGTTGCTTGAAGAGAAGAGTTGATCAAGAGTGTTGATGCCCTTGGGAAGCGCCTTCTTATTCCATGCAACACCGGCGATGATGCCGGCCCATGGAAGCGAGTAATGGCGACCTGGATCGAAAGGACGGTTTGCGAGGAATGGAAGAACATTCTTCTTATTTGGAACGGCAGCATCATCGAAACGCTGTACCCACTTGTTAGCGACCCACTGTGAGGCCATCCACTCGGTAGGAACGACGACGTCGTAACCAATATCTTTCTTGATGCGAAGTTGTGGTGCGACCTTCGCTGTGAATGAATCGTTATCGTCAATCGCCTCTTGGTAGGTAGCGTTGTAGCCAGAGCTCTTCTTGAACGCTTCAAGAGTTGGATACTTGTGCGACTTGTTGTCGTAATCAAGATAGAGACCCCAGTTCGCCCAACGCACTGTCTTCTTCGCAGCAGCGTGAGCAGATTCGGATTCACCAAGACCTAGAAGCGATGCGGCACCTAATCCGCCTGCACCTGCAAGGAGAGCACGGCGGGAAAGAAATGAATCCGCTAATCCGTGGAGTGAACTTTCTAGGTTCTTCTTCTCTTCTGAGTTCGACATTAACTTCCTACCTTCTCTTAAGATGGCTGGGGTTACTAAAGCAGGCAAATCTTAGACTGAGAATAAGCCCTCTGAGGACCGTCCATCCTCAGAATTGCCTCCCAATATGAGGCGGGCGGGCTTCCACTCAGTCAGCGTTAGGCGTTCAGGTTGGTCATCACGTGCTTGATGCGGGTGTAATCCTCAAATCCGTATTGGGAGAGATCCTTGCCATAGCCAGAGTGCTTAAAGCCACCGTGAGGCATCTCAGAGACCATAGGGATATGGGTATTAATCCAGACGACGCCAAAGTCGAAGGCCTTCGCCATGCGCATCGCGCGACCGTGGTTGGTGGTCCAGACACTCGATGCGAGGCCATAGGCGACGCCATTGGCCATGCGAACCGCCTCTGCCTCATCTGCGAATTTCTGGACGGTGATGATTGGTCCGAAGATCTCGTTCTGAATCATCTCATCGTCCTGGCGGAGTCCGCCGATAACGGTTGGGTTCCAGAAATAACCTGCGCGCTCAACCTGGGTTCCGCCTGCGACGATCTCGGCATGTGAAGGTTTGCGCTCAACGAAGCCCTTAAGGCGAGCGAGTTGGTTCGCATTATTCACTGCGCCGTAGAGAACATCTTCTGTTGGTGCACCTGTTGCGGTGTTCTTCGCTTGCGCTGCAAGGAGAGCAAGGAATTCATCGTAGACAGCAGCTTCAACGATTACGCGGGTTGCGGCCGTGCAATCCTGGCCAGCGTTGAAGTAACCAGCAATCGCAATCGCCTCTGCAGCTGCAGGAAGATCTGCATCCGCAAATACAACGACAGGTGCCTTTCCGCCGAGTTCAAGGTGTACTCGCTTCAAATCCTTGGATGCGCTCTGCGCAACTTCCATACCTGCACGGACAGATCCGGTAATAGAGACCATCTGCGGTGTCTTGTGATCGATAAGAGCACGACCTGTTTCGCGATCTCCAGCAACGACGTTGATAACGCCATCCGGAAGGAACTCTGACATCACATTTGCCATCCAAATTGTGGAGGCAGGTGTTGTGTCACTTGGCTTCAAAACAACAGTGTTTCCTGCAGCGATTGCTGGTGCCCATTTCCAGACCGCCATCATCATGGGGTAATTCCATGGGGTTACTTGAGCACAAACACCGATTGGTTCGCGGCGGATGAATGAGGTCATCCCCTTCATATATTCAGCGGCGCTCTTGCCCTCTAACTGGCGAGCTGCACCTGCGAAGAAACGGATCTGATCAAGCAGTGGTGGAATCTCTTCAGATTTGGTGATGCCGATTGGCTTTCCGGTGTTCTCGGATTCAACAGCGATAAGTTCATCTTGCTTGGACTCAAGTGCATCAGCGATCTTGAGGAGCGCTCGTTGACGCTCTGCAGGTGTGGAGTCTCTCCACTCTGGAAATGCAGCTGCAGCAGCAGACATTGCCGCATCGACATCAGCAGCTCCGGAGACAGGAGCGGTCGCATAAGCCTGACCAGTTGCTGGATTGATAATTTCACTTACCGCCCCGCTTACTGAAGGGAGGCTCTTACCGTTGATGAAGTTATTGAAGGATTTCATGAAGGAGAGGCTATCTCAGAGGCTGCGAGTTGACCACAGGCCCCATCAATTTCTCTCCCTCGTGTATCGCGAACTGTTACAGGGACGCGGTAGCCCTCAAGAATTCTGACGAACTCCTTCTCATCCTCGGGACGAGAGGCGGTCCACTTAGAGCCGGGGGTCGGGTTCAGTGGGATGAGATTCACATGCGCATTGCGATTCTTCAGAAGGCGACCAAGAAGATCTGAGCGCCAGGCCTGATCGTTAATGTCGCGGATGAGTGCATACTCGATGGAGTATCTGCGACCAGTCTTCTCTGCATAGGCATCGGCTGCGGCAAGCACTTCACGGACTTTGAAGCGCGAGTTGATGGGTACTAGCGAATCACGGAGTTCATCATCTGGTGTGTGAAGTGAAACTGCGAGAGTGACAGGAATATCTTCACCCATTAATTTCTCAATTCCGTTCACAAGACCGACTGTTGAAACTGTAACTGAACGAGCGCTAATGCCGAGGCCTTCAGGTTGTGGAGAGACGATATTGCGAACTGAGCGGATAACCGCTTTGTAGTTAGCGAGTGGTTCACCCATGCCCATGAATACAACATTGGAGAGGCGAGTTGGACCGCCTGGTAGTTCACCTGATGCGCAGGTACGCGCTGCGGCAACAACTTGTGCAGTGATTTCGCCAGCTGTGAGGTTTCGGGTGAGACCGCCCTGTCCTGTTGCACAGAAAGGGCAGTTCATTCCGCAACCTGCCTGCGAAGAGATACAGACTGTTGTGCGATCGGAGTAACGCATGAGAACGCTCTCAACGAGAACGCCATCATGGAGGCGCCAGAGATCTTTTCTCGTCTTGCCTGAATCAGTAGTAACAGTCTTTACGAGTGTGATGAGGCGCGGCATGAACTTCTCAGCCATGAGTTGGCGCATCTCTTTTGGAATATCACTCCACGTCTCAGGCTCATCGTTGTAATGAGTAAAGAAGTGGGTAGCAGCCTGCTTTGCGCGGAACGCTGGCAGACCAAGGTCGATGGCTAATTGTTTGCGCTCTTCTGCATCGAGATCGGCAAAGTGTTGTGGTGGACGGACCTTCTGCTTCGGCTCGTCAAAGACTAATTTCAACTCCGGATTGGAGTTCTCGCGAGTGCTCATAGTTTGAAATGCTTAATGAGTTCGAGGACAAACCAGACCGTTGGACCAGTGAAGAGCACTGAGTCGATGCGATCGAGGATGCCACCGTGGCCCGGGAGGATTGCGCCCATATCTTTAATATGGAGATCACGCTTCATTGCAGATTCGATGAGATCTCCAAAGGTAGATGTTGCGACGCCCATTAGTCCAAGCAGTGCGCCGAGATACCAATGCTGATTTGTCCAGAGTGCGAAGACGAGTGCACCACCAACTGAGCAGGCGACGAGTGAACCGATAAGGCCCTCCCACGTCTTCTTCGGGCTGATATGCGGTGCAAGGTGGTGCTTACCGAAGAGCACACCAAAGAGATATGCGAAAGTATCGTTGCATGCAACGAGCACAACGAGAACAAGAATGCGGCCAACTGGGTCATCGCTATGAGCGATGAGGGTGATAAAGCCCGCCAAGAATGGAACGTAAAAGATAGAGAATGTTGCTGCTGTTGAGCGCTTAACAAAATCTGCAGGGTTTGTAACGAGAAGAAGAATCAAGATATTTGGAATAACGAAGGCGGTGGCGACAGCGAGTCCGCTCACTCCCCCGAACCAGGTGGCAACGCTAAGAACAATGCTGCCGAGCGTTAACGGCCAATCAGGGATGGTGATTCCACCCGCGCGATAGGCGTGATTTAACTCGCGCTGACCCATGATGACTGCAAGCAGCACAAGTGCCGCAAAGAGGATTGGCTGGATTGCGAGAAGACCAAAGACGAGAACGAGAATCGTGATGGAGACGAGAATAGATGGCAGAAGTTTTCTACCTGCTCGCTTATTTATCGCCTCATTGAGGGAGTGAAGGTCATCCATGGGATCAAACTTCGAGAAGTTCAGCTTCCTTATGCTTCAAAAGCTCATCGATCTTCGCAACATGATCAGAGGTGCTCTTCTCGAGATCTTTCTCGGCACGCGCTGCCTCATCCTTGCCGACCTCGCCATCCTTCTCCATCTTCTCCATCGCTTCCTTGGCGGTGCGGCGGATATTACGGATAGAGATGCGTGAATCTTCGGCCTTGGAACGGGCCACCTTGATGTAATCCTTGCGGCGCTCTTCTGTGAGCTGTGGGAAGTTAACGCGGATGACTGCGCCATCTGTTGCAGGGTTAACTCCAAGATCTGATTCGCGGATCGCCTTCTCGATCAGAGCCATTGCACTCTTATCGAATGGGCTAACCAGAGCCATGCGTGCCTCGGGAACTTGGATTGTTGCAAGCTGTGAGAGCGGAGTGAATGTGCCGTAGTAATCGACCATTACCTTTGCAAACATAGAAGGATGCGCGCGACCTGTGCGGATGGCACCGAAATCTTCTTTCGCAACTTCGACAGCCTTGCTCATCTTCACTGCGACATCTGCAAGAACGGTATTTAAATCAGCCATGAGTGCATTGCTCCTATTTACTTGACGTCTGTGATGAGACGACAGTTCCGATGGATTCACCACGCACTGCGCGGGCGATATTTCCTTTGTTCTTAAGATCAAAGACGACGATGGGGAGATTGTTCTCGCGGCAGAGGCTAAAGGCTGCTGCATCTGCAACTGCGAGTGACTTCGAGAGAACTTCGTCGAAGGAGATCGTCTCGTACTTCGTTGCTGCAGGATCCTTCTTTGGATCTGCGGTGTAGACGCCATCTACTCCACTCTTTGCGAGCAAGAGTGCCTGTGAACCAATCTCAAGTGCACGCTGCGCTGCAACTGTATCTGTTGTGAAGAATGGCATTCCTGCGCCCGCTCCGAAGATGACGACGCGACCCTTCTCAAGGTGGCGGATTGCCTTACGCGGGATGTATGGCTCTGCAACCTGACCCATGGTGATTGCGGTCTGAACGCGAGTATCAATTCCAACTTTTTCTAGAAAATCTTGGAGTGCAAGACAGTTCATGACTGTTCCGAGCATTCCCATATAGTCAGCGCGAGCGCGATCCATTCCGCGCTGTTGGAGCTCTGCCCCGCGGAAGTAATTTCCTCCGCCCACAACAATTGCAATCTGCGTTCCGCCGCGAACCACTTCTGCGATCTGCTCGGCGATATCGTGCACTACATCGGGATCAACACCGATGCCTTTAACTCCACCGAAAACTTCTCCAGAAAGCTTAAGGAGCACTCTCTTATAACCTTGTTGGGCCATCTGAGGTGCTCCTTCGCTTCTACTTCTGGTAATCGGGTATTCCACCCGATTTATGCCACTAGATTACTGACCAACCTTGAATCTGTGAAAAGCCGACACAGCGGTCTTTGCCTCATCAAGAATGTTCTGAACAGTCTTCTTAGCATCCTTCGCAAATGCCTGCTCAAGAAGGCTAACTTCCTTCACAAAGCCGGTTACGCGACCTTCAACGATCTTCGAGAGTGATGCCTCAGGCTTACCCTCTTCGCGGGCAGTCTCTTCAGCGATACGACGCTCATTCTCAATCTGGTCCGCAGGAATCTGGTCGCGGCTTACATATTGTGGAGCGAACGCTGCGATGTGTTGAGCAACATCCTTTCCAGCCTCAGCTGCTGCGGCGGTCAACTTCACCAAGACGCCGAGCTGTGGTGGAAGATCTGGGTTTGTGCGGTGGAGATAGATCGCCACTGGTGAACCCTCTGTTACTGCAATACGACGGATCTCGATCTTCTCGCCGAGCGTTGCATTCGCCTCATCGATTGTCTCTTGAACGGTCTTGCCGTTGTCGAGCTCTGTTGTGAGAAATGCTGCGAGGTCTGTGCTCTTCACCTTTGCGAGGTGATTGAGAAGCTCATCTGCAACCGCTTGGAAGCGGTCACCCTTTGCTACGAAATCTGTCTCACAATTGAGTTCGAGCATTACACCAAGGTCACCCTCGGTCTTTGCAGCGACCAGACCATTTGAAGTCTGACGGCCCTCACGCTTTGTAACTCCCTTAAGACCCTTAACGCGGATGATCTCAACGGCCTTGTCGTAATCGCCATCTGCCTCATCGAGCGCCTTCTTGCAATCGAGCATTCCTGCTGCAGTTGCTTCGCGGAGGCGCTTTACATCTTCTGCTGTGTAAGCCAATTTATTACTCCTTTAAATCTTAAATATGAAGTCGGAATGATTAGTTAGATGGTGTTGCTTCTGGAGCTGGTGCATCTGCTGCAACAACAGCGTCAGTGCCTGCAACATCCTTCTCCCACTCAGCCAATGGCTCAGCATTTGCAGCTGCAACGTTCTTATCTGCAACAGCAGCACCAGCCGCTGAGCGAGCAGCAAGGCCAGCTACAGCAGCATCGGTGATAACGCGTGTTAGCAATGCGATTGAACGGATTGCATCATCGTTACCAGGAATCTTGTAATCAACTTCATCTGGATCGCAGTTTGTATCAATAACCGCTACAACTGGAATACCAAGCTTGTGAGCCTCTTGAACAGCCAAGTGCTCTTTCTTTGTGTCGATAACCCAGATTGCTGAAGGCAACTTGGTCATATCGCGAATACCCTGAAGGTTCTTTGTTAGCTTCTCGCGCTCGCGGCGGAGAACAAGGAGTTCCTTCTTTGTAAGAACCTGATCGTTGCGCTCTTCAAGTTGCTCAAGCTCCTTGAGGCGCTGAATACGCTTGTAGACAGTTGGGAAGTTGGTGAGCATTCCACCAAGCCAACGCTCTGTTACATATGGCATGCCAACGCGAGCAGCCTGCTCGATGATTGGCTGATGTGCCTGCTTCTTTGTTCCAACAAAGAGGATATGTCCGCCCTTGGCGACAGTGTCCTTAATGAAGTCATAAGCTGAATCGATAAGTCCAAGTGACTGCTGGATATCGATGATGTAGATACCGTTGCGCTCTGTGAAGATAAAGCGCTTCATCTTTGGGTTCCAACGACGTGTCTGGTGTCCGAAGTGGACTCCGCTGTCGAGGAGCTCTCGCATAGTTACAACCGCCATGGCGGCACTCTCCTTCATTGCACGTGCTTCAGCACATGCACTCGGTTAATGAGTTGACGATTTGTCAGCTCGCTAGCGATTGGATACCGACTCGAAGATCTTGCCTCGAGACCGAAATGGTTCTCACGGGTCTTACGACCCAGAGTCAATCGCGTGAAGTCACCAGGAATTCCTCCCTGGTGCGATGGCAATTCTAACTGAGGAAAGTAGGCTCAAAATCCACCATTCTTGAGCCTCTGGCTCGATTGAGCACCAGGTTTGACGATTATCAGTCTTAAATAAGCCCAATTTTCATTCCATTAGCTCGCTGGCCCCATCGGAAAGGTCCGACGGGATCAGTGCGCCTGCCCCCCATCGGATTAGTGTGGAGGAAACGAATCTTTGCCTTCTATTGATGCATTCAAGTCTCATGAATCTATCTCAGCTTGGGGCTGAAGCCTTGGGGATCCCCTTAACTCGCAAGGCTAAAGAAAGCCAATCGTGCTGGACACGGAATGCAACTGTTCGCATGAGAAGAGGCGAGTTCTTTACCGTTGGGATTGATCAATTCCAGGATCCCACCAATCAGGGTATGATTTTGAAAACCTCAAACTCAAGCTGTACAACTACTTCTGAAGGATGTTTTGATAATCAATCAGGAAAATATGTTCCAATTCTCATAAACGAAACTAAATTGTTGTCTAGTGCTTACTCAAATGTTTTAAAATCTTGAAATAAATATGCCCTCGTTTCAAATTCAACTCAACAAGTCTCTTTATTTGGCTGGGCCGCAGCTGGGCTCATTGCGGTTTCGGCGATTGCGGGCGCTGTTTTAGCAGCTCCGGTCATTTTTCCAACACTTGTTGTCTCAGCTACCGTTATTCGCGCTGCAACTGCAGTGATTTCAGTTAGTGGACTTGCTGGGGCCGGCATGGCGGTTGGAAAATGTGCTTCAAAATCAGGCTGTAACGGATAGAGAGAGTTGGTTGAGATGCCAAAGAAATACAGGGCAATGCCAGAGGACGAAATCTGGGCAATCATCAATTCAGGTAGTCCCAGTGAACTTCAAGCCATGCTTAAAGCGGCAAACACCACAAACACTTTTTTCACGAACGAGATGCTTGCAACGCTCGAAAAAAATCCAAATGAAACAGTTGCAAATAAAGCTCGTGAGATAGAGAAGCTTCAAACGTGGATGAAGAAGGTTGCTCCCATAGTGATTGCTTCTATCCCAGTTGCAATTCTTTTCTTTACATTTGTCATTAGGCGTTAAGCACGCGGGTGGGCATCTTTATACGCTCGTTGGAGCCGTTCAGGTGAGACGTGGGTATAAATCTGCGTGGTCTGGAGGGAGGAGTGGCCAAGAATCTCTTGGACGATACGGAGATCTGCTCCCCCTTCTAAGAGATGGGTCGCGGCGCTATGGCGAAGTCCGTGAGGACCCATATGAATACCTACGGCGCTAGTAGCTTCGTAGACAACATCGCGAGCGGTACGCGCATCGATTCGCTTTCCTCGTTTTCCCAGGAAGACTGCACTAGCTGACCCTTCATTCGCCAACTCGCTCCGATACTGATTGCAGTAACTCCGTAGCGCATCGAGTGCGGGCTCGCCAAGTGGAACTGTCCGCTCCTTATTTCCTTTACCAAT
>CANGCW010000032.1 GCA_947452525.1 Actinomycetota bacterium | reverse complement strand
TTGATTCCTCGTGCGCAATGATTGAGAAGATTGTTACGACAGCGAAGAGTCGCGATGAGCTTCTTCAGAGACTGACAGATGTCACAATCACGACGCAGGCCGAGACGGCGAGAAATACCCGCAAAGAGCGGATAAATGCCATCGGAAAGGCCTTTAATCACCCCCGCATGCAAGAGCAATTGGGAGAGGTGCAAGAGCGGTTAACGAGCGCGATAGCCGATATCTACCGCGAAGCTTGTGAAAAGGGTTGGGGAAACAAGAACCTAGATCCACGCGCAGTCGCTGTGTTAATTCAGGCGTACACCGTAGGAAAATCCGTTGATGATTTCACGCCAAATAATATGAGCCAAGATTCTTGGCACACCTTGATTGGTGAAATCCTCAGCAAGGTCTTACTTCCTAACGAGGGTTAAGCGAAAGTTACTTTTTACGACTGGGTGTCGAAGAAAACGTTCTTTGTCTCAACAAATGCATCAACAGAGTCTGGTCCAAGTTCGCGACCAAGTCCTGATTGCTTATAGCCACCAAATGGTGTCCAGTAGCGCACTGCAGAGTTTGAGTTAACGGAGAGATTTCCGGATTCAACCCCACGAGCAACGCGGATTGCGCGACCGACATCGCGCGTCCAGAGTGAACCAGATAAGCCATATTCGCTGTCATTGGCGATGCGGATTGCATCTGCTTCATCTTCAAAGCGAACAACTGAGACCACCGGCCCGAAGATCTCTTCGCGATAGGCGCGATCATTGAGATTTGTATGTTCGATGACGGTTGGTGGGAACCAATATCCCTTACCGGTTGGCGCTGTGCCTTGGAAGGCGATCTTCACATCAGGCGTCATGAACTCCTTCACGCGTGCGAACTGTGTTGATGAGACAAGTGGACCCATCTCTGCAGTCTCGAGGCGAGGATCTTCGCAACGGAAGTTCTTCACTGCAGTCTCAAGATGCCCCATGAATTTGTCGTAGGCACTTGCCTGAACCAAGATGCGTGAACGAGCGCAGCAATCTTGACCGGCGTTGTCGAAGACTCCGCCAGGGGCGTTCGCTGCCGCCTTTTCAATGTCGGCATCAGCAAAGACGATATTTGCACTCTTGCCACCAAGTTCGAGAGTCACTCGCTTCACCTGATCTGCAGCGCCAGCCATGATCGCCTTACCGACAGCGGTTGAGCCAGTGAAGACCAGCTTGCGCACTGCGGGGTGCGAAACGAAGCGTTGACCGACAACGTTTCCACGTCCTGGAATGATGTTGAGAACGCCGTCAGGGATACCGGCCTCAAGTGCTAATTCGCCGAGGCGAATCGCTGTCATCGGGGTGATCTCTGCCGGCTTCAAGACAACGGTATTTCCAGCAGCGATTGCAGGTGCGAAGCCCCAACCAGCGATCGGCATTGGGAAGTTCCAAGGAACGATGATTCCAACGACGCCAAGTGGCTCCTTGAACGTTACATCGATTCCGTTAGGTACTGGAATCTGGCGACCGAAGAGGCGCTCTGGTACTGCGCTGTAGTAGTTAACGACATCGCGAACATTGCCCGCTTCCCATCGAGCATTGCCGATGGTGTGACCAGCATTGAGAACTTCTAGTTGCGCGAGCTCTTCAATGTGAGCATCGATAACTGTTGCAAACTTGCGCATGATGCGCGCACGGTCACCTGGATTTACATGGCGCCAAGTCTGGAATGCCTTAGCGGCCTTCTCGATAATTGCATCTGTCTGAGCAATATCGGCAAGTGCGATATCTTGAACAACCTCTTCATTGCTTGGGTTGATAATTGTAAAAGTTGGCATTACATCCTCTCAAAGCTTCTGAAACGTTCCCAATCGGTTACTGCACGTGAATAGGCATCAATCTCGGTATCAGCCATATGGGTGTAATGCTTCTGCACATCTTCACCAAATGTCTCGCGGACCCATGCGCTATTCGCCCAGAGATCACGAGCTTCTTGGAGTGAGGTTGGAATGCGGCTCGCATCAGCGGCATATGCATTTCCTTGGAAGATTGGCTCGAGTGGCAAGTTCTTCTCAATGCCATCAAGTCCAGCTGCGATCATTCCTGCAACTGCAAGATACTGGTTCACATCGCCACCTGGGACGCGATTCTCTAGGCGCAAGCTATGTCCTTGTCCAACAAGGCGAAGTGCACAGGTGCGGTTATCGCGGCCCCACTTGATAGCGGTCGGCGCGAATGTGCCCCATTGATAACGCTTATAGGAGTTGATATTTGGTGCGAAGAGGAGAGCCATCTCGCGCATATGGTGGACCTGACCCGCGATGAACTGTTCGCCAAGTTTAGAGAGGCCCTCTTGCTCATTGCCGGCCATGACGGCATTTCCTTCAAGGTCACGGAATGACAAGTGGATGTGGCAGGAATTTCCTTCGCGCTCATTGAACTTCGCCATAAAGGTAAGTGAGCAACCCTGCTCTGCCGCGATCTCCTTCGCGCCCATCTTGTAGAGGCTGTGCTGATCGCATGTTGTAAGCGCATCCTGATAGCGGAAGGCAATTTCATGCTGTCCGAAGTTGCACTCACCCTTCGCAGACTCAACAATCATTCCAGCCTTATCCATGTTGAGGCGGATAGAGCGGAGCAACTTCTCGACGCGAGCTGTTCCGGTGAGGGAGTAGTCAACGTTGTACTGGTTTGCAGGAGTGAGATCCTTGTAGCCCTTATTCCATGCCTCTTCGTATGTGTCTTTGAAGACGATAAATTCAAGTTCGGTTCCGGTGAGAGCAACCATGCCTGCCTTGTGTAGACGAGCAAGTTGGTTCTTCAAGATGGAGCGAGGTGCGACCGAGACAAGATTGTCATGATGGTCAACGAAATCTGCTGTGACGAATGCTGTGCCCTCATGCCATGGGAGGTAACCGAGCGTGTTGAAATCTGGCTTCATTCCCATATCGGCATATCCGGTATCCCAAGAGGAGACGTCGTATCCCTGGACGGTGTTCATATCGATATCAACAGCGAGGAGGTAGTTGCAACCCTCCGTGCCGTGACCGATCGTGTCCGCTACGAAGAATGGGGCATGAATGCGCTTTCCTTGGAGTCGACCTTGCATATCGGTCGCGCCGACTACGACAGTATCGATTTCGCCACTTTGGATCTTGGCCTTGAGTTCATCAAGAGAAAGCATCATCGCCTCCGGTTTGGGTCACCAGGCTGCTCCTGGTTATTGGTTGGGTTTTAGCCGTTCGTGCGCTCAAGGCTACTTACGCTTACACGGGGAAGCAATAGATTTTCATGGGCAACCTTTCCTGAAAATTCACCCCCTTTATCCTTCCAATTGAGTGTGACGAGTAGCACAATCACCCATAACTTCTAGAAAGGGTTATCTATGGCTTTGTCAGATGAACAACGGCTCGCCGAGCTCGGCTACAAACAAGAGCTCTCGCGCACATGGTCAGGCTTCTCGAATTTCGCAATCTCTTTCTCCATCATCTCCATCCTCGCCGGCTGCTTCACCACCTTTGCCCAAGCATGGAATAACGGCGGCCCGGTAGCGATCTCTATCGGCTGGCCAGTCGTCTCAGCTTTCATTCTTGTTATCGGCCTCTGCATGTCTGAATTGGCTTCTGCCTTCCCTACCTCTGGCGGCATCTATTGGTGGGCAGCAAAGCTCGGCGGAGCAAAGGCTGGCTTCTTTACAGGCTGGCTCAACCTCGTTGGCCTCGTCTCCGTAACCGCATCTGTTGGCTACGGCGTGACCTTCTTCTTAAATACTCTCCTTGGTTTCTACTTCCCAGGCTTCGAGGCGAAGTTCATGGGTGGCGATTACATCAAGCAGCAGTTCGTACTCTTCTTGATCGTTGTTGTCATCGCAACCCTCATCAACATCTACAGCAGCCACCTTTTGGCAGTTGTAAATAACATCTCTGTCTGGTGGCACGTCTTTGGTTCAGCAGTCATCGTTCTGATTATGGTTTTTGCTCCACACCACCACTCATCATTGAAGTTCATCTTCACTCAGCACATCAATAACTCAGGATTTAGCGGGCACGGGCTGCATAGTTTCTGGTTCTACATCATGCCGCTTGGCCTTCTGTTGACTCAGTACACCATCACCGGTTTTGATGCATCTGCTCACCTCTCGGAAGAGACGCATGATGCACATATCAATGCTGCCAAGGGAATTTGGAAGTCCATCTTCTACTCAGCAATTGGTGGCTATTTGCTCCTGATGTCATTCCTCTGGGCTGCAACACCAACAATCGCTTCGGCCGTTAACTCAACAGATCCAAAGACAAACCCATATGGACTCGGTTCAGTTATTACGATTATCAACGGTGCACTCGGTGGTGGACGTTTGTTCGAGTTGGTCATCATCATTACAACCTTCGGACAGCTTTTCTGCGTAACAGCATGTCTTACATCCTGCTCACGCATGATGTACGCATTCTCTCGTGATGGCGCTATCCCAGGAAGCTCACATTGGCGCAAAGTTAATGCAAAGGGAACACCAGTCAATGCCGTACTCGTCTCAGCAATTGCTGGCGTGGCAATGACTCTTCCAGCACTGTGGAAGAGCAGCGCTGGAGTACCAACCGCGTTCTACGCAGTTGTCTCTGTCTGCGTTATCTCTCTCTATCTTGCATTTATGATTCCAATCTTCCTTCGATTGAAGGCTGGATCAAGCTTCAAGGTGGGCGAGTGGAATCTAGGAAGCAAGTACAAGTGGATGGGCACTCTCGCGGTTGCAGAGATTGTCATCATCTCTATTGTCTTCATTCTTCCAACCTCACCAGCTGGTACTCCAGGCGATAAGTCATTTAACTGGACAGCAGTGAACTACGCACCAATTCTCACCGGCGGCGTCATGTTGCTCTTGTGGATCTGGTGGCAGTTGTCAGCAAAGAAGTGGTTTACCGGACCAAAGTCCACACTCTAAGCATTCTCTAAGTGAGAATGTAAGAAACGTACGGGGAATAGGGGTCGAGCAATCGGCCCCTATTTTCATGCCCGCAAGCGGTGCAGGTTATAGTTTGAGAGTGAAAAAGAGACTCCTCGTACTGGTGACACTTCTCAGCCTTATCTGGCAGGGGAGCGCTGTTGCACATGCAGATGGGGCTCTCCCTCAGGCAGATGTCACATGTTCTATCACTGCTACAGGCGTCCAATTCGGAACTTCTATGAAATTCACTAGTGGCACAACCACCATCGGCACACTCTCATATGACTGGGAGTATGCGATTCTCACACCAGGTGCCGATCCAGCAACGAGTACTTCATACTCTTCTCGTAAACCGCTCTACTCAACAACTACGAACGGCACCTCTCTTACTTACGACCAACTTCTTATTCTCGCCGGAAATAAAAGCGATGCAGTGCTCTCGGTCTTTGCCACAGTTAAGAACGCCAATGCGGGAAGCATCACAACAAATTCTTCTGGAATGGGCTGTTTTGCAGATCTACGTGTTGTCAAAAAGGGCATAGATGATTTAGCAACTCAGGTGAAGGATGCTGAAGCAAAAGCAGCTGCAGATAAGAAAGCAGCAGAACAAGCAGCCATTGATGCGCAAAAGGTTCAGGATGATTTCGTCGTAAAGCTGGCCGACTTCAAAGATGTAAAGGCAAGTATTGATAATTTGCTATCTGGAAAATCACCATTCTTTACTTTGAATGCAACCTTGACCACTTCGCTTTTGCGTGCAGATAAGTATTCAATCCCAGCCTTCCCACGAAGCAAGGCTGATCTAGATGCACTCACACTGCTACTTGATGGCGATGGAACAACCCCTGGGCTAAACCAGGATCTTGATACCGCAATCGATGGGATCGATGCTTACACGGCTCAGATGCAAGCGGCAGCTGCGGCCGCTCTCGCAAAGGCATCAGCATCAAAGAAAGTCACAACCATTACCTGTATTAAGGGCAAGGTCACCAAGAAGGTGAAGGGCGTTAAGCCTAAGTGCCCAACGGGCTACCGCCTCAAGAAGTAGCTCTCGATTATTGCCCCCTGTGAAAATGGGGTAACCTTCGCTAGCCGTAAAACAGCCTTGGCGGGTTGCCCGAGCGGCCAATGGGAGGGGACTGTAAATCCCCCGGCTCTGCCTTCGAAGGTTCAAATCCTTCACCCGCCACCAAATTTCTTCGCCTTCTAGACGCTTCTAAAGGTACGTGTAGGTATGTGAGGTTCCACGGCCGAACTCATCTCTTGAGCCGATGTTTACATCACCGGAATACAAGAATCGATATTGGCTTCCATGATCCAGCGCTACCTTGATGGTAACCATCCACGCTAATGCCGGGTTGAAATTACAGGCTGAATCCTGTGCCCACGTTACATCCACGGATGGAGCATCAAGCCACTTTCCATCTTGCAGGACTTGAATTCTCGCCTGAATAGTCTGTGGATCGTCTGGCTCATATCGTGAGCACCCTTCAGTGCCCTTGAGTGTCACAATATTGTTGGAATCTTTTGCAACATATTTCTCAGCAGATGGCGGATCAAGAACCTGCATCTGCATCTGTGAGACAACTTGGGCGAGTGTAGGAAGTGCTGCATCCCAGGTAATTCCATATACATTTTTAAATGCATCATTGAGGGAGATGCCATCGTTGAGCATCGGAAGCAGAGAATATGTGGACTCCCATCCACCAATTGCGGAGAGCGCAATCGTGGTGAACGCACCCAAGCTGTAGCTGAGGGCAAAACGATTTGTACTTCTACAGCCCGGAAGGATATTGGAGGAATCTTCAAGGTACTTCTGCACGTCCACAGGAGACCAATGAACTGGTGCAATTTGGTAGGAGCTCATCGCGGAATTTAAGTAATAAGGGCGAGGGATATTGGTGTAGTCGGCAAGAAATTGAGGGTAATTAGTTTCAAAGGCCATTCCGCCAAGTGCGACCGCTTGACCTTCAACTGTCCAACAAGGTGCTTTCGCAACAAAGTTTGGAAAGAAATTACTCGAATAGTCCCAGAACTGAACTATTTGATATTGATGGTTGAGTTCATGCGCAGTACCTGACATTTGAGCCCACTTGGCGAAAGTGGAATCTTCGCAATAACCAGCTAGGACAAATGGAATTTCTACCTCGAATGGTTTTGATTGATCGATGACTTTATCCCAACCATTTGTAATATTTGCTTGCATCGGAGCATCGTGGCGGTTTGCTTCTGCACAAGACTTTCCACCATAAATGGACGCAAGCTTGTAGGAGCCATCGTTTAGAATCGAGTTAAATTGTCCTTGCGCCCATTCAATGTCATCGTATGAATACTCAAAAATATAGACCTTCTTAAATCGAGCAAAGTTTGCCAGGGCAGTAACTTCTTCTTTTATCCATTTTTCTGTGTTGTCGTAGTTTGTGCCAAAGATTTGCGGACTTCTAACGACGTTTACCTGAACCCGTGCCCCAGGAAGGTTTGCATTTCGTTCTTTCGTTTCCTGCAATGTGTTGTAGAACGCTTGTGGAATATCTTGAATTCGATTGGCAATATTTGCAAAGGTGATTGGATTCGCAGAAGTTGGAAGTGGGGGAATGTAATAGCTCGGCGTCGGCGTCGGCGTCGGCGTCGGTAGCGGGACTGGAGATGTAGTTGTAGGTGATGGAACCGGCGGCGTAGGAGTTTGATTCTTCTTATTGGCTTTTACCCAGAGGAGTTTCTTGCCAACCTTAGTACAAATAAACTTGGCGTTGCCGGCACTAGCCTTTGCCCCAGCTTTTAAGCAAGTGATGCCAGCCTTCGGACCCGTCTGTGTCGCGGCATAGCTCTCCGTGGCTAACAACATGGATAGTAGGACTGCAATCAGAACTTTGCTGGCTCGCCTCATCACAGAATCCTAGGTGTATTTAATGTGTGGAGTATCTATATCGCCATTGTGTTAATACTCTTCTTCCATGATTGTTGATGTCGCCCTGTATCAAGATGGCCGTCGGGTTGAAGCTGGAAAAGACATCTCTGATCTTGTCGACCGCGCTCGCAGTGAAGGTGGCTTTGTATGGCTGGGAATGGCCGAACCCACACGCGCTGAATTCGATATGGTCGTTGGCGAACTTAACTTCCACCCATTGGCGGTTGATGATGCGATTAACGCTAATCAGCGCCCTAAGATCGAAGATTATGAAGGGCTCACATTCTTCGTTCTTAAGACAGTCTTCTTCGATGCCCACGTTCAAGAGATCACCACGGGCGAATTACTCTGTTTTATAGCTGAGCATTTCATCGTGATTGTCCGCCATGGCGAAGGTCAACCACTCGCAACCGTCCGCCACGATTTAGAACAGAAACCCGAATTGCTACGTCTTGGACCATTTGCGGTTCTGCATGCCGTCGTCGACCGAGTGATTGATGGTTACAGAGAGATTGCCACATCCCTTGAACACGAAGTAGTTCGAGTCGAAAACAAGGTCTTTAACGAGAAGCGCCAGACTTACTCACAAGAGATCTACTTCTTAAAGCGCGAAATTATCGAGTTCAAGCATGCAATTGAGCCGCTGATTCCGCCGATGCTCAAACTGGCAAATGGTGGTGTCGCCCACGTCCCAGAAATTATCAAACCGTTCTATCGCGATGCTACCGATCACTTGGTCCAAGCATGTGAAGCATCAACGGGGTTGGATTCGTTAATTACCTCAGTACTTCAGGCCGATCTTGCTCATATTCAAGTGCAACAAAATATTGATGTGCGAAAGATTTCAGCTTGGGTTGCCCTGGCTTCAGGACCAACGATGCTTGCAGGAATTTATGGCATGAACTTCACTCACATGCCCGAGTTGAACACCACATACGGTTATTACGTGGTGCTAGGAGTAATGGGTTCCTTAACCCTATTTCTCTATCGTAAGTTCAAAAATTCTGGCTGGCTGTAGCAGAAGCGAATCGCTTCATTGTTACACTTACCGCCATGAATCGTGTCAGCACATATCTCAACTTTCCAGGAAACACAGAAGACGCATTTCACTTCTATGAAGGCGTCTTTAACTCCAAAATAACCTCACTCACTCGCATGGGCGATATGCCACGCCCCGAGGGTGCACCCGCGTTCCCCGAAGATGCGTTGAACAAAGTGATGAACGTCCAGCTCCCGATCGTTAACGGACACATGTTGATGGCAACCGATGCAATCGAAGC
>CANGCW010000031.1 GCA_947452525.1 Actinomycetota bacterium | reverse complement strand
TGGAAGATCTCGCGGTGGGGTCATCAACACGGCTGGCGATTGGCGAAACATCCCTGTTAATTCGCAGTCGCCCCGGGCGTTCTCCTATGATGGCGAACTCCACTTTGTTGCTAGTTCCGGAGCACTGTGGAGAAAGAGTGCACTCGATGCAATCTCTGGATTCGACTTAAGCCTGTATCCAGTCATGCATACAGATGTGGATACATGTATCCGGCTTCGAGCCGATGGGTGGAAGTTGAAGATTTCATCTAGTGCACATATCTCACACAAAGTGGGTGGCTCAACCGAACAGATATTGGCGCAGACCTTGGCGCAGATAAATAAGGTAATTATTGATCGAAAGCAGAGTGGCGCTACGGCAGATGCGAAAGTTCTAGAGAATAAATTGGATTATGAATTTCTCTATGAGATTACGCGTAAATCTTCATTTCTCTTCCTTGATGTTGCCAATGTTGCATCTGGCAGACTCGAGAAGATGCGGCGAGAGCTCAATAGCGAGGTCCGT
This sequence comes from Actinomycetota bacterium, assembly GCA_947452525.1. GTDB lineage: Bacteria > Actinomycetota > Actinomycetes > Nanopelagicales > Nanopelagicaceae > PALSA-747. The sequence goes on along the minus strand of CANGCW010000031.1, from coordinate 8,664 downwards.
TCAAATATCTTGAAAAATCTCTTCTTTCGACTACCGAGAAAAATCTGGCGAACGCTCGCTAAATATTCCAAGTAATGATTGCGGGTAGTTCATCCCGGGATACTCTAAATTTATCGGGAAAGTTTCGCTCATACCCTGGAAGCTTTGCATTCATAAAGATTCCCTCATCTGTGACCCATTTTAAGCTGTGCCAGACAAGAGGTGGAATGCGAACAGCATGGGGTAAACCAGTTCCCGATTCACCCAATGAGATTACGATGAAATTTCCATACGTGGGCGAACTTTCACGTCCGTCATACAATCCGAGATCTACCTTGCCTTTGATGAGCACATATCGATCGAGTGTGTGGTCGTGGTAGTACCACTCCTTACGGATCCCACCAGTAGGTGCGCTCACCATGTAAAGATGCTCGATTGGTTCACCATCTGCAAAGACGCCAACCCATTCTGGGCGATACATCTCTGTTAAGACATTGTCGTGCTCGTACCTGACAAATGGAAATGTCGAGGTGATTACTCCGTCAATCTCAGGAACGTGAGTTATCACTGGTTTATGGTCGGGACCGGCAGCGTCGCGTGGATGTGTCATAGAACTATCTTCTTACTTGATGTGAGTTCGAGTGCGCTGAAGTTTGTAACGAGTGGATCTGATATCGCTTTCCAATCTGCGAATCCAGTTGAGGCAAGATGCGCTTGGTGTGAATCGGAATCGCTCCAGATTTCGTAGAGATAGACCGACTCGGGATTCTTGCGATCAGTTAAGACATCAAGTTGTTCGCAGCCAGGCTCTAGTCGAACCTGAATCGCATACTCATTGATCAGACGGAGAAATTCACCCTGATTTATCGCCTCTAGCGTGAGCTCGACAAAGAAATGGAGCTTTCCATCCGGATGGCTACTGATAGATGACATTTACGCAGGGTACAAGAGAATGAGATAAAACTGAGCGGAGACGAGAGGATTTGAACCTCCGAGGGGATTTAACTCCCCTACCTCATTAGCAGTGAGGCGCACTCGACCGGGCTATGCGACGTCTCCAAGTGTTGGCTGAGTTTACAGGTTAGAAAGAGCGCCCGCCCACCAGCCATTTTGCGCGGATATCCCTGCTTTCACTAGATAAAATGGCCCGATAATTCGCGAAAATCAACGTTGGCCTTGATTTCGATGAGCCAAAGGAATGACCGTATTGAGCACTAGCGAAAAGCGACTGGCACTCAGCGCACTATCCCTCCGTGATCGAGCCCGTGATTTTCCTGAGGAACTTGCGATTGCCTCCGACGTTGAGAGCTTCACTAAAGCCGAGTTCTCGAAGCTGGTCAACCATTTCGCTACCCTCCTCAGAAATACGCCAAAGCAACCAACGTTTCTTCCAGTGCTCGTTGGAACCAATATCAGTTCCGTCATTGTTTACCACGCCGCTATTCTCGCCAGAGTTCCCGTTGCGCTCATTGATGCGAATATAAATCCTACTTATCTTGAAAAAATCCTAGCGAAACTAGAAAACCCCACTCATATTATTATTTCGGATTTTGAATATTCCACCCTCGTACCTGAGACATTGATTCAGATTGAGGTAGGGCGAGAGCGTCAGATTGAATGTGATATCCCCGATGTTGATCTCACTGACGCAGCTCTTGTCATCTTCTCCTCTGGCTCGACCGGAGAACCGAAAGGTTCGATTTGGAGCTGGAAAAATCTAGATGATTCTTTCGTCGTAATGAGTAGCTACTATCCTGATGAGCTTCCATATCGATTAGCCCGGGTAACTTCTATTGCATACGCAGCTGGTGCATATCAAATGTTGAGTGCATCGCTCAATCACAACCTACATCTTATGAATCCAAAGGGCTCGCCAGATGAGTTAATCGAATTCGTTAATAAGAACAGATTGGCTCACCTCTCCTTTAGCTCCTCTTTTGCTGAGCGCATCTACGATCAACGAAGTGATGGCCTCTTCTTTGAGGGCGCGATAGAAATTCTTACCTACGGAGAGGCGGTGAGTTGGGAGCAGATCAGGAAGTTACGCGAACTAACTCGGGGTACCGCACGAATTCGCGCGTCATACGGTGCTTCTGAATCTCCCGGCTTCACTATCTATCACCTCATCAACCCAGAAACCCCACTGGAAGTTGGCCGCGTTCCCATTGGTTTAATAAGCGAGCTCGACGATAGAGAAAATATTGAATTCATCCCAAACCCAGAAGATCCTGAAATCAAGTCAGTGGTTATCAAGAATTTTGTTGCAACGGGATATCTTGGTGAACCTGAATTAACCGCTGAAAAATTCAAAATAAACGATAGTGGGGAACGCACGTATCACACTGGGGATTTAGTGCGAATCAATGAGAAGGGTGTGATCTCTTTCGTAGGCCGCGGCGATGATCTTGTGAAGATTAACGGGCGCCTGGTTGGTCCTGGGGAATCTGAAGCGCTTCTTCGTGTTCTACCTGGTGTTATCAATGTTGCCGTACTGCCTCATGTGAGTAGCGCTGGAAAGAACTTTCTCGCTGCTCACCTCGTTATCGATGAAAAATCAGAGCTAACGCCCTCCGCCATTTATGAGTACCTACTGGCTAATCTATCTAGCCATCTCGTTCCTTCGCAGTTGGTTCGCCATACTGAACTTCCGCTCAATGCGAACGGCAAGGTTGATCGAAAAGCGCTCATCGGCCAACAATGGCCGCGTTGGCGCGATGTTGAGAAGGAGGAGATTCTCACTGTTTTTGAGCGATTCGCACTCGCTCAACTTCGAAGAATTCTCAAGAGTCCTGATCTCACTGCGAGCGAAGATATCTTCGGTAGTGGAATGGACTCACTCGCCGCTCTTGAATTTGAAGCCATCGCGGCAGAGTTCGGATATAGGAATATCACCCCGGCAATCTTCCTCGAGCATCGCACCGTCAAGGCGATTGGTCGCTTTCTCGAAGGAGGGAAGCCAGCCCAAGAGAGCAACTTTGTAACCTTAAACAGGACGGGAAAGAACTCCCCTTACTTCTTATTGCCTGGAGCAGGAGTCTCCGCAATCTTCTTTAAGGAGTTCGCGGATTTCCTTGGTGCAGATCAACCAGTGATTGTCATTGAACCGCAGGGTATGCATACAACGCAGCCGGTCGAGCAGACGCTTGAGGAGATGGCTTCAACTGCGGCAAAAGAGATCATGATTCGCCAACCAGCGGGTGAGGTTCACCTGATTGGCCACTCAGCCGGCGCGGCAATCGCAATTGAATTGGGAATTCAACTCAATGCCCTAGGTCGCCCTGTGAAGATGATTAGCTTGGATGCAACCGGAGTTGCAAATCGCGTTGCGATGTCGCCGAACTACTTCAAACTCCAGTTCCTCTATTACCGAGCAAAGAGCATCATCACTCGTTCACCTCAACGAATGTTGAAGACAATTCAACGCAGGCAGAAGGCCGCTAACCGCGACTCGTATGAATTCTTCACGGTGCATATTGGAAAGTTAACAATCTATTACAAGCTGCCCACGATGCCAACGTTCCCTATTCTCTTCCTCTATTGCGAAGGCAAGGTGAATGAGAAGTTTTGGAGTGATGGCCCACTCTTTACTTACAAGGAGATTAAAGGTGAGCACTTCACAATGCTTAATCGCGAATACCTTCCCGATGTGACCTCAAAGATTCGTACTTACTTCGCTTAGAACTGAAGGGGCGGCACCGGTTTTCCCTCAGTTATAAAGAACTCCGGATAGGTCGGTGGCTCCCCCAGCGCAGCAATCGCTTTATCTCGAGCGATGATCGCATCTGCAATCTTTACTCGTCTTTCAAGATCGAGGTTGTGCTCATCTTTAACGGATTTAGCACCCGCAATTAACTTTGAATAACGGGAGTTAATCACTGCATAGCTTTCAGCATATTTGCGCAAAATCTCTGCGCTCGTAACGTTGAAGTGCGTCAACTTCCTCTTATAACTTTCAACGCGGCGGCGATAGAGTTCAACGTTCCTACGGTTCTCCCTCTTCCACCGCGATAACTCTCGCTTATAGAGAACGAGTGCAAGAACACCTTCGTTACCCTCGATCTGCGATAGATCTGAGTGAAGTTGCATTGCCATGAGAGACCCCCGATATTTTCTAGTTACGGGTGATTCTTCGATTGCATCGTGTGAATCCTTTGTGAATTACTTACGGCAATCGTTTGAATGCGGAAAAACGCTTAAAAAGTTAGCAATGAGAAGGTATCCTCATGCTTGTTGAAAGGAAGTAATGAGATGCCACAACAGAAGCAAGGACAGAACGCACCTGCAACTCAGGGCCAGAAGGTTTTGGTCGTTGATGATGAAGCGGGTATTCGCGAGCTGCTCGTCGATGTTCTCGGCATGAGCGGTTACTCCGTCACAGCGACGGAAGATGGCCTACGCGCCTTCAACATCCTTAAGAGCGAGAAGTTCGATATCGTCATCGCCGATGTAAATATGCCACTACTCGATGGCTACGGCCTCATCGAGCGGATGCGAGAGTCAGGCGATCAGACTCCTATTATCTTGTTGACTGCACGCGGTGAGAATAAGGATGTCTCAAAAGGTCTCAGCCTCGGCGCAGATGATTATGTTGCTAAGCCATTCTCATTCGACGTTCTCGTTCAGCGCATTGCCGCCGTCCTCCGCCGTACCCAGGGATCACAGGCGGCAGATCGGATCGTCATCGCCGGCCCACTCAAGATGAACCATGATCTCCACCAGGTCACTATCTTCGATGAGAACGTGGATCTCTCACCTACTGAGTACAACCTCCTCGAGTACCTCATGGAACGCGCTGGTCGCGTTATCGAGAAGGATGTACTTCTCTCTGCTATCTGGGGAATTGAATTTGAGACAAATACAACTGTTGTCGATACCTATATCTCTTACCTACGTAAGAAGCTCCACAAAAATGGCTTTGAAGGAATCAAGACAGTCCGTGGCGTCGGATTCCAGTTGGTGGTAAATAAGTGAAGTTTCGCGCAGGGCAAGGAAAATTTCTCCGGACTCTGACCATCCCACTTGTAGCGCTTATCTCTATCAGCGCAATCGGAGTATTGGTTATCTCCAACTTCACCCATCAGTCCATGGTGCAAATTGATGGCGTCATTAATCAGAATATAGAGAGCATCAAATCTTTGCCAACGCATGATTCGCTTGCGCCACTCATTAGTATCGTTAAAGCTGACATCATTCCAGTAACCCTCGGTCTTAAGACCTCTACCGAGAAGACACTTGTGCTTAACCTCTCACCCGCAGCCCTCGAGCGCGAATTAACTCCCTACGAGATTGCGGCTGCATCTGCGCATGCAACTACTCTTAATACCGGCTCGCTCAACAGAGTTCGCACTATTCAATTCGGAGATATCGGCCTTGCGATTCTCGCCACCTCTGCCGAATCCATCCGGACAACAGAGCGCACGCAGTACCTCTTCCTCTTTATCTCAGCGCTCCTCATCGCCTTCCTCCTCTATCTCCTCATCGTCTACCTCGCGAATAAGCGCACACTCTTTGAGACCGCAGCAAATTTCACAGCTGAGAAGCGGAGTCGCGAGAAGATTCAAGAGTTCCTCGGCGATGTCTCGCACGAACTACGTACGCCACTCACTGTTATTAAGGGCTATGTAGAGCTCGTCATGGCACAGGACGATATGGATCCTGCTGCTCGTAAGAGACAACTCACGCGGGTATCGAATGAGATTATCCGCATGGAGGAGTTGATTCGCGATCTTCTTCAACTCGCAGAACTCGGCGAAGCACCAGAGCTGGAGAAGGAAGCGATCGATATCGCCGATATCGCCCGCGGTTTTGTTGAAGATGCAAAGCTTCTTCAACCAGATCGACCTATTGAGGCAATTCTGCCTGACCAACTCATTATTGAAGCCTCGACAAAGCTACTGAGCCAGGTGGTGAGTAATATCTTCCAGAATGCTCGGCGCCATACGCCAGCAGATGCTCAGATTCGTTTTGAGGTCATGCCTGTTGATAGCGGGGCGAAGATCATCTATGAAGATGCTGGACCAGGTGTCTCGGATGAGGTTCTCTCTGATCGATCCGGTGGCTGGTTTAGATTTGATAAGAGCCGCTCGCGTGAAGCGGGTGGGAGTGGCCTCGGTTTAAGCCTCATAACAGCTGTTGTTAAGGCTCATAACGGTGAACTTACATTTGGTCGCAGCCGATGGAACGGCTTTAAGATTGAGATTACCCTTCCACAAAGTTGAGATAGGTAAGCACCATGGCGCCACCGTTGATAAAGATCTCAACTGAGTGAATATCCTCGTAAATCTCTAACTTTAATGATCCCTGTTCCATCGATGACGGAAGTACCGTGCTGTAACGCTTTCCATCGATACTGCTCTTGCTGCGATCAAGAATAAGTGAGCCATCAACGCGAGAGATAGCTACGCCATGCGCTGTCGTGTATTCGTTTTCGAAGTCAACAGTGATGAGTGAGCTCTTCAATTCAATCGCCGGACGAGAGATGAGCGTTCTACCTTCGAGAGTTAATTTTCGAGGAAGCGCCATCTCGCCACGATACGGAAGCGCTGGAATATCTCGCGCGTAATCCCAGTTGTTACACCAACCGATAAGAATTCGTTCACCGTCAGGAACTCCATCGAAGGTGACGGCGGCATAGAAATCTTTTCCGTAATCAATCCAACGCTCTTCGAGATCATCAGCGGTGAAGGTGCGACCATCAAAGTCACCAATAAAGTATTGCGTCGCAGATCCGCCTTGCGGTCCGCCTGGGTTGAGGCTGACAATCAAGAGCCACTTACGTTCACCGGTTGAAGTAGCGAGCGCAAAGAGATCCGGGCACTCCCAGACTCCACCTGTTGCTGCCGCCGGTCCAAACTCGGAGAGCTTCTCCCACTGCTTCAAATCAGGTGAGGTATAGAAAGCAATTTTGTGCAGATCGGGCAGAGCGAGCGCCATGATCCAGCTCTGTGACTCTTCGTGCCAGGAGACCTTCGGATCTCTAAAGTCCTTCAGCCCCAAGTCGAGCACGGGGTTGCCCGAATACTTCTCCCAGGTCAGGCCTTCGTCCAGGCTAAATGCGAGCGCCTGCGACTGAATATCGTTCACAACATTTGTATAGATCGCCACCATTGGCGGATTCTCAAGGGTGCCGAAACCTGAGGTGTTCTTGTAATCCACAACAGCGCTGCCGGAGAAGATCAACCCAGCCTCATCTGCAAGGAGCGCTATCGGCAACTCCTCCCAATGCACGAGGTCGCTGCTAACAGCGTGTCCCCACGAGATATCTTTCCAAATATCGCTCTCTGGGCTGTATTGGAAGAAGAGGTGATACTTGCCCTTGTAATAGACCATTCCATTGGGATCGTTCATCCAGTTCTTAGCTGGGGCGAAATGGTTCCTTGGGCGCATAGTGAGCGATTATGGCAGAGCGTTCTGCCTTCACCTTGCTCCTTGCAGGGTTTACCCTTCCCCTATGGCGACTACATCGAAGAAGTCCAGCGGTACCCGATCTCATGATGCTCCTAATGCCGGAGCTCTCTCGAAGTTTATGAGTAAAGGTTGGGCTCCCTCTCCTCTCAAGGGTGTAACGAGCGCAAAGGTCCTTCCATTCTGTGAGGCCCGTCGCGCAGCGCTCTCTGCAGAGTATCCAGGTATTCGTCTCGTCATCCCTGCAGGATCATTCAAGGTCCGTAGCAACGACACCGATTATCGCTTCCGCCCGCACTCTGCCTTCGCATACCTCACCGGAATCTCTGCAAGTGATGCCGTCCCAGATTCTGTGCTTGTACTTGAACCGAAGAGAGGTGGCCACGAGGCTCTGCTCTTCATTCATCCTCGTTCACCTCGCACAAATGAAGAGTTTTATCGCAATGCGCGCCATGGCGAGTTCTGGGTTGGTCGTCGCCTCACAGTTGATGAAGCGGAGACCCGTTACGGCATCAAGGTTAAGCACATTGATACCTTAGAGAAGTTTCTTACTAACGATAAGAAAGAGCGCGAAACTCTCACCGTGCGCGGTGAAGATGTAGCGGTCGATAAGTTGGTAAGCGCAAAGAAGAAGAAGGAGGCAGCTCTTCTTACCTTTCTCTCTGAGATGCGCCTCATTAAAGATACCTACGAAGTATCAGAGATGCAGAATGCGGTCGATGCCTCAATCCGTGGCTTTGCCGATATGGTGAAGGTCTTCCCGGCCGCATCACAACATCCACGCGGTGAGCGCATCATTGAATCTGCATTCTTCGGTCGTGCTCGCCTTGAGGGTAACGATCTCGGCTATGACACCATCGTCGCATCCGGTTCACACGCGTGCATCCTCCACTGGATCAAGAATGATGGCGCAGTAAAGAGCGGCGACCTTATTCTTATCGACGCAGGCGTTGAGATGGACTCTTTCTACACTGCAGATATCACTCGCACATTGCCTGTTAATGGAAAGTTCTCGCCCGCTCAGCGCGAGATTTATCAATTAGTTCTTGATGCACAGCGCGCTGGTTTTGCCGCATGTGTGCCCGGAGCAAAGTTTGCAGATATCAACCGTGCGAGCCACGAGGTATTGGCTAAGGGTCTTCATGCGATGGGAGTACTTCCTGTCACCCCGGAAGAGTCGATGAAGCCTGATGTTGGACTCCATCGTCGCTGGACTGTGCATGGCGTAAGCCACATGCTCGGTATTGATGTTCATGATTGCGCTCATGCACGTACAGAGCA